>PLZP01000122.1 GCA_003152215.1 Acidimicrobiaceae bacterium
CGAAGCGGCCTCGCTGCTGCGCGACGCGGCGGCGACCGACGGTGGCGTCGGCGCCATTGGTGGCGCCGCACTGACCAACGAAGGCGCCTTCGCGTGGGAGCGCTTCCTTCGTGGAGTGCTCCGCACCGAAAACATTGACGCCCAGTACGGCGACGGNNCTCGACCCTGCGCTCATTCAAGCGCTCCCGAGAGCCACCATCGACGAGGCGGCCAACGCCGCGGTCGTCGTGACGCTCACGGGTGACCTGCGCGAGGAGTTGCCGATTCTTTTCCTGCGGCTTCGCGAAAGCGCGGTTCGCTATCACCGCTCAATCGTCGAATTGGCCTTTGGCGCGAGCGCGTTGCGCTCCGTCGCGCGCGTGTCGTTGCCGGTTCGACCTGGCGAAGCGCACCTCGTCGCACAGGCGCTCGGAGAGCGCGGCGCCGTACCGCAAGGTCTCGCGCTGCACGAGAACGATCTCAACGAGGCGCGCCAACTGCTCGGTGAAAGCGGCGAAGGCGTTGTCTTCGTGGTCGGCCGTCCAAACATTGCCGAAGGCGCGCACGTCATCGAGAACGCCATCCGGCTCTTGGCGGAGCGCTACCCGAAGGCGAAGTTCTTGCCCGCTCTTCGTCGCTCCAACGTCAACGGAGCCCTCGACATGGGTCTCAGTCCGCGACTGCGCGCCGGTCGCGGATTCGATAAGTCCGCGACGGGACGCGACACGCTCGCCCAGCTCGACGCACTCCGAGCGGGGGAGCAGAAGGCCGTTCTCCTTCTCGGTGGCTGCCTCTTGGGCAACGTGCTCGACGTTGAGGCTGCGAAGGAAGCACTGGAGAATGCCGACGTGGTGGTCGTGACCGGCCACGGTGGATCGACGCTGGCCTACGCGAACGTCGTGCTGCCCGCAGCCGTCCAACACGAGCGCACCGGCACCGTCACCAATGTCGAAGGTCGCGTCACGGCCGTCGCGCCCAAGATCGTGGCGCCCGGTTCGGCCTGGCCCGACGTTGCCATTGCGTCCGAACTTGCCGAGGAGTTCGGCCAGAGCATTGGACTCTCATCAGTCGAGCAGGCCGCTCGGACCATCGAGGAAACGACGGGCTACCCGGCGCTCTCGGTGCTCGGTGACTTCTCAAGTGATGGCGTCGTCGTCGGTGACGCGAGTGAGCGCACCGCGCGCAAGCCGCTTGACCCGATGGCCTTCCCGGGAATCCGCTCCACTGAGAGTGTCGGTCTCGGCGCGCACGTCGGCGCGGTCGCTGCGGCGAACGTCGCCAATGCCAGTGCCACGACGTCGGCCACACTGTCGGACCTCGACGCCAGCGAGAAGCTGGACGTCCCCTTGGCCGACGCCTACGCGTTGCGAGTCAACCTCAGTCGGCGTCTCTACGACAACGGCGTGGCCGTGCAGGGTTCGCCAGCACTCGCCAACCTGAAGGCCTCGTCAATACTTCGACTGAATCACTTCGACCTCGACCGCCTGGGTGTGGCCACGGGCGATGTCGTCGGGGTCAGTGGTCCGCGCGGGTCGCTCAGACTGCCCGTCGCGCTGGATGACGACGTGCCCCGCGGCGTGACCGAGATCGCCTTTGGATCACTCGACGAGCATGGCGTTGACGTCGTGCGCCCGCTCTTCGACGGCGCCAGTCTCATCAGTCAAGTTCGATTGGACACGAAGTGAACTGGCTCGCCTCCGCCGACCCGCTGTTCGTGCACGGTGTGACGTTCGCGGTGTTGGTGATTGTGGTCGTGAAGGTGGTGCTCGCTTTTGCGCTCTTGATGACCTCGGTCATCTTGATGATCTGGTTCGAACGCAAGTTGATCTCGGACATGCAGAGCCGCATTGGACCTCAGCGTTGGGGTCCCTTCGGATTACTCCAAACGTTGGCCGACGGACTTAAGTTGATGCTGAAGGAAGACCTCATCCCGAGTGAGGCCGACCGCACCGTGTTCAAGCTGGCGCCCTTCCTCGTCCTCGTGCCCGCGTTCGTGACGTTCGGTCTGGTGCCGATTGGCGGCACGCTCACGATCGCCGGACACACGGTGCTGCTCGAGGTGGCGAATCCGCCGATGGGCATCCTCCTCTTGCTCGCGATGTCGGGCATCTCGGTGTATGGCGTGATGCTCGCTGGTTGGTCGTCGGGGTCGAAGTACCCGCTGCTTTCGTCGGTGCGTGCGAGTGCACAGATGATTAGCTACGAGGCGGCGCTCGGCATGTCCATCGTCACCGTCGTGCTCGTCACCGGGTCGCTCTCAGTGCACGACATCGTCGACTCGCAGAGTCAGGGCATCTGGCACTGGAACTTGATCCGTTTGGGAATTGTGCCATTCGTCGTCTTCGTGATCGCCATCACCGCCGAACTCAACCGACCGCCCTTTGACGTCGTCGAAGCAGAAAGTGAACTGGTCGGCGGTTTCCATACCGAATATTCGTCGTTCCGCTTCGCGATCTTCTTCCTCGCGGAGTACATGAACACGATCACCATGTCCGCCATCATCGTCACCCTGTTTCTCGGGGGACCGGCCGGCTGGGTGCCGAACATCGCACACTTGCGCTGGATCTTCCCGATCGTGTGGTTCCTCCTCAAGACCGTGGGCTTCGCCTTTTGTTACATCTGGTTCCGCGCGTCGCTGCCACGCTTCCGCTACGACCAGTTGATGGACCTCGGCTGGAAGCGACTCATTCCGCTCAGCCTCGGATGGATGTTGATCGTGGCGGGCTTCCTCGTGGCCAAGGGTTGGGGCTTCATCATGGCGGCCGTCGTGCTGCTCTCCTACTCAGTGCTCGCGAGGGCCTTCTCGCTCGGCCAGACCCGCGAGGTCGGTGCTGACGCGGTCCTACCCATCGTTGGACAGCGACCACTTCCCGGTCAGGTCCTGCGCGAACACACGGACGAGGCGGGCGACTGATGGCCAGTCCACTCTCTTTCTTCGGCGGCTTCAAGCTCACGTTCCAGCACCTGGCCCGTCCGACCGTGACGACCAGTTACCCCAAGGCCAAACGCCCCAAGCAGCCACGACAGCACGGTCGCCACGTCCTTAATCGCTACGAGGACGGCATGGAGAAGTGCATTGGCTGTGAGTTGTGCGCGGGCGTCTGCCCGGTCAACTGCATTTACGTCCGCGGCCTCGATAATCCACCCGATCACCCGGTCAGTCCGGGCGAGCGCTACGGCTACATCTACGAGATCAACTATCTGCGCTGCATTCACTGTGATCTCTGCGTCGAAGCCTGTCCGACCCAGGCGATCACCGAGTCCAAGATGTTCGAGTTCTCCTTCACGAACCGCGCCGATGCGATCTACACGAAGGCCGAACTGCTCGTCGACGACCAGGGCTTCCCCCAGCGCCTGCCGTGGGAAGACTGGCGCGAGGGTGAGGCCGCCATGACCGGTGGCTGGATGCGCGCCACGTCGCCCAACGGTGACGCGGCCTACGAAGGCGTGGTCCAATGGACCGGCGACTTGGGTGCCGGTGTGCGTGCGGCCGAGGCCGGACAGTCGGGTGTGCGTGATGACGAAGCGACTGGCTCGAAGCAGTTGCGCAACATCTTCCCCAAGCACTTCGAGAGCGAAGACATGCCCCTCGACCAGCGTGGTCTCCAAGGGATGATGAACAACGCGCGCGCCAAGATGCCAAAACGCCGCCCTCGTAAGGACAAGGCGTGATCGCGAGCGCCTACGCCGTTCCGAGCGTGCTCGTCTTTGTGACGTCGGCGCTGCTGATTCTCATTGGCGCACTGGGCGTTATCTCCGTGCGCAACCCCGTGCACGCGGCGCTCTGTCTGATCATGACACTCTTCGGTGTGGCGGTCGCGTTCGTGGCACAGTCCGCCGACTTCCTCGCCGCGGTACAGATCATCGTGTACGCCGGCGCGATCGTTGTGCTGTTCCTCTTCGTCATCATGTTCCTCGGCGTTGACCAACGTGCACACATTCACTTCGAACCGCTCGTCGGACAGCGCGCTTTCGCTGGCGTCGGTGTCGCAATCACGGTCGCGGGTCTCATCGCCTTGATGGCCCGTTCCCACTGGGTCACCGGTGCGGTGTCGGTCTCGTCGAAGCTCTCGAACGGCTCGGGCAACGTGAAGGAACTGGGCACCGCCGTCTTCACGACGTATCTCTTCGCCTTCGAAGCAACGTCCGCGCTGCTCGTCATCGCGGTGGTCGGCGCCGTGCTGCTCGCTCGTCGCGAGCGATCAACCACGAGTGAGGAGGCGCCGCAGTGAACGTTCCCGCCGCCTGGTACCTCGTGCTCGCCGCACTCCTCTTTGGCATCGGCGCCTTCGGACTGTTGACTCGGCGCTCGGCGCTCATCATGTTCATGTGCATCGAGCTGATGTTGAATGCCGTGAACCTCACGTTCGTTACCTTTGCGCGCACCCTCAGTGATATCAGCGGTCAGGCGATTGTCTTCTTCGTCATGGTCGTCGCCGCGGCGGAGGTCACGGTGGGTCTCGGCATCGTCGTCTCGGTCTTTCGACGTCGCTCCTCGACGTCGGTTGACGAACTCTCGGAAATGAAGGGTTGAGATGGCCCACGTCGCAACACTGATCCTCCTCTTCCCCCTCGGCGGATTCCTTTTCATCCTGGTGAACGGCCGCAACATGAACGAACGCCAGATCGGCGTGGTGGGGACCGGGGCCGTCGCGGCCAGTTTCGTTCTCGCCATCATCACCTTCGTCCTTCTCCTGCACCACGCCACGCGCGAGGTGACGGTCAACCTCTTCTCGTGGATCACTGTCGGGTCACTGCACGTACCGGCCGCATTGCTGGTCGACCCCTTGTCGATCACGATGTGTCTCTTCGTGACTGGGATCTCTGCGCTTATCCACCTGTACTCAACGGGCTACATGCACGGGGAGAGGGACTTCCGTAAGTTCTTCCTCTACCTGAACCTCTTCGTCTTCTCGATGCTGCTGCTCGTGCTCGCGAACAATCTCGTCCTCACCTTCGTGGGCTGGGAGGGCGTGGGGCTGTGCTCCTACTGGCTCGTGAGCTACTACTTCGACCGCGACAGTGCCGCCTCGGCGGGTAAGAAAGCCTTCATCTACAACCGCATCGGCGACGTCGGGATGCTGATCGCGATGTTCCTGCTGTTCTCGCGTCTGCACACGCTGACCTATCTCGGAATCTTTTCTAAGGCCGGCACCCTGTCGCCGACCATCGCGACGTTGACGGTGTTGGCGCTGCTGCTCGCGGCGACTGGCAAGAGCGCGCAGATCCCGCTCTTCAACTGGCTCCCCGACGCCATGGAGGGCCCGACGCCCGTGTCGGCGCTGATTCACGCGGCCACGATGGTGACCGCGGGCGTCTACCTCCTCGTCCGCATGTCCCCGGTCCTCGCACTGTCGTCGTCGGGACGGATGACCATCGCGGTCATTGGCGGTGTGACGGCCTTCGTCGCCGCCACCATCGCCACGTCCCAGAAGGACATCAAGAAGGTGCTCGCCTTCTCCACCGTCTCCCAGATTGGCTACATGGTGCTCGCGGTCGGCGTCGGGGCGTACGGCGCGGCGATCTTCTTGATGATCAGCCACGCCTTCTTCAAGGCCCTCTTGTTCCTCGGCTCTGGTTCGGTCATCCACTCACTCAACGGTGAGCAGGACATGCGAAAGATGGGTGGACTCGCGAAGTACCTGCCGCTCACCTTCCCGACGTTCCTGATTGGATGGCTCACGATCTCGGGTATCCCGCCCTTTGCCGGCTTCTGGTCCAAGGGTGACGTGCTCACCAACGTGTTCGAACACAACAAACCGCTGTGGGTGCTGGGCGTCGCGACGGCCATCTTGACCGGTTATTACATGAGCCGACTCTTCGTCCTCACGTTCCGCGGCACCGAGCGCTTCCGCGAGGAGACCCACGGTCACGACCCGCACGAATCACCGTGGGTCATGACGGCGCCCCTCGTCGTGCTCGCGGCGCTCTCGATTGTCGGTGGCGTGCTCGACCTTCCGTGGGTGCATCATGATTCACTCGGCGGATTCTTGACCCCGACGTTTGGTTACGTCGCCGCCGGGGGACACGCGAGCACGCTCGCGCAGTATGGATTAGCGGCCGTCGACGTCGCCGCCGCAGTCATTGGGCTTCTCGCGGCCTTCACCATTTGGCGCGACATCTCCTCGTCGACGAAGTACGAAATTCCGTTCCTCGAACACGTCTGGCACTGGGATGACGCCTACGACGCAGTCATCGGCCGTCCGCTCACGGAGGCCGCGCAGTTCAGTGACGACGTCATTGAGCCCAGGGTCATTGATGGCGCGATCACGGGCGTCGCGGTGAGCGTTCGTCGTAGTGGCGAGGGGCTGCGCAAAGTGCAGTCGGGCTTCGTGCGCCACTACGCGCTCGCGACGGTCCTCGGCCTCGCGGTCGTGCTGGTCTATCTCGTAGCGAGGGTCGCGTAGTCATGCACTCATCGATTTGGCTGACCCTCTTGATCGTGGTGCCGATCGCCGGTGCGCTGGGTGCCGCCCTCACGCAGAAGGTCGAGGGACGCGCCTACGTCGTGGCCGTGGCGACTTCGGTCGTCGAAATGGTCCTGGCACTCGTTGTCGCCTGTCTCTACAACGACCACATCGCCAAGGCCCAGACCTTCGATTTCGCGACCCGTCACGTACTTTCGGCACCCTTCGGTCTCGCCTACGACGTCGCCCTCGACGGCATCTCGCTGCTCATGGTCGTCTTGACCGCCCTCGTCGTCCTGCTCTCGCTCCTCGGCGCCCGCGACCGTCGCCAGGAGCCGGCGTTCGTCGCGTGGCTGCTGCTATTGACCTCCTTCACGATGGGCAGTTTCTTGTCCCACGACCTGCTCGAGTTCTTCATTTTCTTCGAACTCACGCTGGTCCCTTGCTACTTCGTCATTAGCCAGTGGGGAGGGAAGGAGCGCAGCAAGGCAGCACTCAAGTTCTTCATTTACACCTTCACTGGCTCCGCCTTCTTGTTGATCGGCATCTTGTATCTCGCCTTCGCGCACCAACACCAGTACCCCGGAACCGCGCTGACCTTCTCCTACAGCGCGCTCTCGGGCACGGCAATGTCCCACGGCACCGCGGTCTGGCTCTTCATTGCCTTCGCGATTGCCTTCGCGGTGAAGGCGCCAATATGGCCGCTGCATACCTGGTCGCCCATCACGTACGCCGAGGCACCGACGGCCGGTTCCATCGAGATGTCGGCGCTGCTCGCCAAGCTCGGCACCTACGGACTCTTGCGCTTCGCCGTGGGACTCTTCCCCTTGGCGCTGCCCACCATGCGGCCCGTCATCCTAACGCTGGCGGTCATTGGAATCCTCTACGGATCGATGGTCGCGTGCGCGACGCCGGACCTCAAGCGTTTCGTCGCGTACTCTTCGCTCGCCCAGATGGGTTTCATCACGGTGGGCGTCATGTCGGGTTCGACCATTGGCACCGTGGGCGCCGTGCTGTTGATGTTCAACCACGGTGTCATCACGATCGGCTTTTTCCTCATCATTGGCTTCATTGAACAACGACGCGGCAGCATATTGATCAGGGACTTCCGCGGACTCCAGGGTCCGGCGCCGATCATGGCGGCGCTCTTCACGGTCGTGATGCTCGCCTCCATTGGACTGCCCGGTCTCTCGGGTTTCGTCAGTGAGTACTTGATCCTCATCGGAACCTTCGCGACCCACTCGTGGTGGGCCGTCGTGGCGACGTTCGGCGTGGTGGCCGCGGCGGTCTATCTACTCTGGGCCTACCAGCGCGTGTTCCACGGCAAGGCCGAGGGACCCAACGCGACGATTGCCGACGCCACGCCCAAGGAACAGTGGGTTCTGGTGCCCGTGGTGCTGCTCATCGTCGTGCTCGGTGTCTTCCCCAAGCCCGTGCTCGACCGCATCACGCCCTCCGTGCACCAACTGATCGAGCACGTCGCGCCGGCCGGGGTGAACAAGTGAAACTCGTCATCCCCTCGATTCACTACCTGGCGATCCTTCCGATCCTGATCTTCTTCGGCGTCGCGCTCGCCCTCGTCCTCGCGTCGGCGCTCGCCCGAGGGAAGGTGCCGCTCGCCGTGGCGACCTCCAGCGTCGTGCTGGCCGGCGTCGCGACCATTGTCGTCACGTACTTCCAGTGGCGATGCGTGTCGCGAAGCGGCGCGTCGACGACGATTGCGCACGCCATTGTCCTCGACGATTTCTCGATCGTGGCGTCGGCCGTCATCGCGCTGAGCGTCATCATGACCGCACTCGTGGCGCACGACTGGGCGGTGCGCGAGCGAGTCTCGGGCGTCGAATTCCACATATTGGCGCTCGCCGCCAGCTCCGGTGCGCTCCTCATGACCCAGGCCAACGACCTGATCGTCATCTTCCTCGGACTCGAGATTCTCTCAATCGGCCTCTACGTGCTGGTCGCGTTCGATCGCCATCGCTCGAAGTCGTCCGAAGCGGCGCTCAAGTACTTCCTGCTCGGCGGTTTCGCGTCGGCAATCTTCATCTACGGCGCCGCGCTGGTCTACGGAGCGACGGGATCGACGAACCTGACGTCAATCTCGTACTTCCTCGGATCGAACGTCCTCCTGCGACCGGGCCTTCTCTACGCCGGTGGCGCACTGTTGCTCGTGGGCTTCGCCTTCAAGATTGCGGCGGTACCGTTCCACCTCTGGTCGCCCGACGTCTACGAAGGAGCGCCCACGCCGGTCACCGGCCTCATGGCCTCAATCGTCAAAGTCGGCGCGTTCGCCGCGTTGCTGCGCGTACTCATCTCGGCTCTCGGGACCCAGCTCGACACGTGGCGACCGATCCTCTGGATCCTCATTGTGCTCACGACCGTGGTCGGTGCGAGCGTCGCGTTGGTCCAGCGCAACGTCAAGCGGATGCTGGCCTACTCATCGATCAACCACGCCGGCTTCATCCTGCTCGGCGTCTGGGCCGGAACGATCCGCGGAACGGCCGCCACGCTGTTCTACGTCATCACCTACGCGCCGATCGTGGTCGCCACGTTCGCCATCGTGACCCTTATTGGTGGCGTGGGCGACGAGCACCACTCCATTGAGCGTTACCAGGGATTGGCGAGGCGCCAGCCGTGGCTCGGTGGGGCCCTGGCGATTCTGTTGCTCAGCCAACTCGGCGCGCCGCTCACGACCGGCTTCTACGCGAAGTTTGCCGTGTTGGCGTCGGTGGTGGATGCCGGTGGTGGCGCGTTGGCGTTGATCGCGTTGATCAGCGCCGCGATCGCGGCCTTCTTCTATCTGCGTTGGGCCATGGCGCTCTACTCCGACGACCACCTGGACGCCGCGCGCGTTCGCGTGCCGCTCGCCACTGGCCTCGTCATTGGCTTCGGGGTCGCGGTCACGATTGTCTTTGGTGTGTGGCCCGGACCACTCGCCACGCTCGCGCAACACGCCACGGTCCTCTTCACGCCGTGAGGCGCGTCGCGGTCGCCACGAGCGCCGGTGACGACTTCGATGAAGAAATCGATCCCGACGCACAGCTACTTCTTGACGCGCTGGGCGATGTCGACATCGACGGTGAGTTGTGTGTGTGGGACGATCCCAGCGTTGCGTGGAGTGACTACGACATGGTCGTCATCCGCTCGACCTGGGATTACACGAAGGACCGGTCGGGCTACCTCGAGTGGGCGCGAGCACTACCCAAGCTGTTCAACCCCTATTCGATCATCGAGTACTCAACGGACAAGCACTACTTGGACGACCTCAAGTCGCGCGGCTATCGCATCATCCCTACGACGTTCTGTGACGTCGGGGAGAGGCCTGAGTTTCCAGACTCGAACTTCGTCGTGAAGCCCACCGTCGGCGCGGGCTCGATGGACGCCGACAAGTACGAGGTTGGCGAGCACGGTGCCGCCGCGGCGCACGTGGCGCGACTGCACGATTCGGGGCGCGACGCAATGCTGCAGCCGTATGTCGCGTCGGTCGACGAGGTGGGCGAGCGCGGCCTGGTCTTCATCGATGGAGCATTCTCGCACGCGATTCGAAAGGGTGCAATGCTCCACATCGACCAACTCGATCGACACTCGCTCTTTCGTCTCGAGCAGGTTTCGCTGGCCGACGCCGAGCCTGACGCCGTGACCTTCGCCGAATCGGTGATGTCCGAGCCACTGTTCAACGGCCTCCTTTACGCACGAGTGGACCTGGTCCAAATGCCCGAAGGCTGGGCCATCATGGAACTGGAATTGGTGGAGCCGTCACTGTTCCTCTCGTATAAGGCCGGGGCCGCTACGCGCTTGGCGTCGGCAATCAATGACCGCTTGGGTTAGCGACACGACGCATTCGCAACGGGGTTCGAACAGTGTCACCGACGTCGCCCGGTGGAAGTTCTCCTCTCGTGGCATTATCGGTGCAGAAGCGCGGTGAAGCCACCGGGGGCGGCGGCGAAACCGCACCCACGACGGGAGCAAGAGTGCGAATGAGACAGTGGCGCTGGCGAAGTGGCGCCGCGGTACTCGCCGTGGTGCTCTCCTTCTCACTCTTTGGGACGAGTCCCGCGACTGCTCTGAAGGCGCACGTGGCCGCCGGGAAATTCATTCTCAGTGGCGCGTGGACAACGAGTGCTGACACCGCGTGGGTGTGGACGCAAAGTGCGTCGGGCTCAACGACTAGCGAACAGGAAATCCTGCGCACCGCTGATGGGGGGCGTTCCTGGGCGAACGTAACGCCCACCGGACTCGGTGTCGTGGGTGGCACTGCATATCTTGGCGACGTCGACGTGCTTGATGACACGGACGCGTGGATTGTGCATGGTGACGTGAGTTTTCACGTACAGAAACTCGAGTTCACGAAGAACGCCGGACGCACGTGGTCCACGGTCGGCACACTCCCTGAAGGCGGGTGCACGATTCAGTTCGTCTCTCCGGCGCTCGGGTGGTGCACGGAGTACGGCGGAGCGGCCGGCTCAATGTTGGTCACCGTCTTTCATACGAGTGACGGCGGTCGGGAGTGGACACTCATCTCAAAGAACAATGTGAACACCGATCCCAAGGGCACGCTGCCCTTCGGATGCGACAAGCACCTGTACTTCGACAACGCCGTCATTGGGTGGGCGGACTTCTTCTGCGCCGGCGGCGTCGCGCCGATCTATGAGACGCTCGACGGGGGCAAGACCTGGGTGCGACGACCGAACGCGGCACCGAAGGGCGTCTTCGACGGTGGCTCAGGTTTCGTAGGC
>PLZP01000031.1 GCA_003152215.1 Acidimicrobiaceae bacterium
ACGAGAACGTCTGCGTGCACTGTGGACTCTGCGCGGAGCGTTGTCCTACCGCGGCGTGGGACATGGAACTCTTCGACCTGCAGATTCCTTACGCGGCGAGTGCGAACTTCATCCGCATCGGTGCGATGTCACCAAGTGGTGCCGGCGACCGAGTGAGGAGTTAGAACATGACCATCGACGCACGACTCGACCAGCGACTCCAGGTCAATGACTTTTCGATCAAGCTCGCCAACGTGAATGGCACCGGTTCGTCCAGTGCCAACAGTCTCCTCATGCAGGCAATCTTTCGCATGGGGATTCCCGTCTCGGGCAAGAACCTCTTTCCTTCGAACATCCAGGGACTTCCCACGTGGTACGAGATTCGCGTCAACAAGAGCGGCTACACGGCGCGAGCGCTCGAGTACGACCTCGTGGTCGCCATGAACGCGCAGACCTACGCGGAGGACATCAACGATGTGCGCCACGGCGGCTACGTCGTCTACGACTCCTCATGGCCACTCGATCCGGACCTCACCCGCGACGACGTCACGTTCATCGGCATCCCACTCGCCAAGATGTGTCTCGAGAACTTCAAGGCGCCTCGCGAGCGCATCCTCATGAAGAACATCGCCTACGCCGGTGCCATTGTGGCCATGGTCGGCATTGACGTCTCACTGGTCGCTGACCTGCTCGCCGAGACCTTCGCTCGCAACGAGGCACTGAAGGAGTCGAACCAGAAGGCGCTGCGCCTCGGTTACGACTACGCCATCGAGAACCTTGACTGCCCGCTCCCCTTCTACGTCGAGCCGATGGACGCGAACGGCTCCTCAATTTTGATCAACGGCAACATGGCCACAGCACTCGGTTGCCTCTACGCCGGCGCCACCGTCGCTGGCTGGTACCCGATCACGCCCGCGACAGCGGTCATGGACAACTTCATCGCACTGTGCGCTCGATATCGCCGCGAGACCGTGGCGAGCGCCGACCCCGAGGTCCCGGACACCAAGCGCAACAACTACCTGATCATCCAGGCGGAGGACGAGATTGCCGCCATCGGTATGGTTCTCGGTGCCTCGTGGAACGGTGCTCGGGCCTTCACCTCAACCTCAGGCCCGGGAATCTCGTTGATGAACGAACTGCTCGGGCTCGCCTATTACACCGAGATTCCCGCCGTCATTGTCGACGTGCAACGCACCGGGCCGTCGACGGGCATGCCCACTCGCACCCAGCAGGCCGACATCCTGCTCTGTGCGTACGCGAGTCACGGCGACACCAAGCACATCCTCTTGTTCCCCGCCAACCCGAACGAATGCTTCGATTTCGCGGTGCGGTGCTTCGACCTTGCCGAGCAGTTCCAAACACCCGTCTTCCTCCTCTCGGACCTCGACATTGGGATGAACGACTGGGTCGTGCCCGAACTGGAGTGGGACGACGCCTACGTCTGGGACCGCGGTCCCGTCCTCAATGACGAGGACCTCGCGACCATGTCCTCGTTCTTTCGTTACGACTCGCTGAACGAGGACTTCGTCGCGACGCGCACGCTCCCCGGCTCGGACGAGAAGGGCGCCTATTTCATTCGAGGCTCGGGACACGACAAGTACGGCCACTACACCGAGAGCCCACCGCAGTACCAAGAAGTCGTCGATCGACTAAAGCTCAAGCACGCCGCCTCCGCGAAGCACGTACCGGCACCACTCATCGAGCGACGAGAGAACGCCACGATTGGCGTCATCACCGTCGGCAGTTGTGACCTCGCCGTGCGAGAGGCCCTGGATGAACTGGCGGACGCGGGCGTTCCGTGCGACTTCATGCGAGTTCGAGGATTCCCGTTCGTCGACGACGTGCGCGCCTTCGTTGACGAGCACGTGCACTGCTTCGTCGTCGAGCAGAATCGCGACGCGCAACTGCGATCACTGATCGCGATCGAGACCGGGTTGAGTACCGAGAAGATGCACCCGGTGCTCAACTACGGCGGCTTCCCGCTCAGCGCGCAGCAGGTTGTGGAAGCCGTTCTACTTAAGTTGGAGAACTAACGATGCCGTCAATCACCAAGCCACTCATCCCGCTGTCGCCACTACCCAAGAACGACCTCGGTCTCACGATCCGTGACTACGAGGGCGCGATGTCAACGCTCTGTGCGGGCTGTGGTCACGACTCGGTCACGGCGGCCATCGTGCACGCGTTCTGGGAACTCTCGACACCACCACATATGATTGCCAAGCTCAGCGGCATCGGCTGCTCCTCGAAGACACCTACTTATTTCGTGCGAGGTGCCCACGGCTTCAACTCGGCCCACGGGCGAATGGTGCCGATTGCCACGGGCGCGATTGCCGCCAACCGCGAACTGACCTACATCGGGATTTCCGGGGATGGCGACTCGCTGTCCATCGGCCTGGGCCACCTCATGCACGGCATTCGTCGCAACGTGAAGATGGTCTACATCATTGAAAACAACGGCGTCTACGGGCTCACCAAGGGCCAGATGTCAGCGTCAGCCGACATAGGCTCGCGCCCGAAGAAGGGAGAAGCCAACGTGTTGGCGCCCATCGACCCCGTAGCCATGGGACTCAGTCTCGGCGCTACCTTCATTGCGCGCAGTTTCTCCGGTGACAAGGAGCAACTGGTGCCAATCCTGAAGGCGGCCATGGCGCACAACGGTTTCGCGCTGATTGACGTCATCTCACCGTGCGTCACGTTCAACGACCACGAAGGCTCAACCAAGAGCTACAAGTTCATGCGCGAACACGAGGTGAAGGAAGTGGAGACCGACTACGTCCCCATTCGCGCCGAGATTCGCGCGAAGATCCCCGCCGACGCGGCCACGGAGGTGACCATGCACGATGGCAGTGTCGTTCGCTTCCGTGCGGTGCCCGCCGGCTACGACCCGCACGACCGCTTGAAAGTCGAGTCCTACATCCGTGACCGCGAGAGTCGAGGCGAGATCGTGACGGGGCTTCTCTACGTCGATGAGTCGGCGAAAGAGATTCACGAAGTCAACGCGACACCCCCCACCGCACTCAGCAAGGTCCCTTTCTCCTCGCTCTGTCCCGGTGCGGCGACGTTAGCGACCATGCAAGAGGACTTCCGCTAACACTCGGACGCAGAGGCTCTTGATCGAGCGCCGTAGGAGAAAAAATGGCTGACGAGGTAGCGGGTGAGGACGAAGGTGGTGAGAGCGCCTGTTTCGCCCACTTACTCTGCCCCGAGTGTGGCGTCATGATCGATGGTTCCGAACATTCGACGCAGTGCCACTGGGCGACGCCGGAGTCGGGTTTCGTCGCACCGGACAGCAACACGCCCGAATCCCCCTGAGGACCCGCTCGGCGCTACTTCAGATCTGAGAACCAACGCAATCGAAGCTCCAACGGCGTTGGAATTCCCGTCGTTTCGTTACTGAGGAATGAACTTTTTCCAAAAAGACGTCAGAGCTGAACACTCTGTGACGAGGGCATGTACTATATTCTCTACTAAATCAATAGAAATACTACATTTAAAGGATATCTCAATGAAAAAAGCCCACGCGAAGAGAGTCGTAGCCACGGCGATTGCCTTCCTGCCCCTTTCCTTGCTCGCGACCCAGTCGTCCGGAGCGGCCTCACAGCCAGTGAATGTCGTGGGCTATTCCATTGTGGCCAACGCGTACACCGCGCTCGAGAAGGCATTCGTGAAGACGGGTCCCGGTCAAGGTGTCACCTTCACGAACTCCTTCGGCGCGTCGACGACGCAGGCCGAGGACGTGGTGGCGGGCCAGCCGGCCGACGTTGTCAACTTCTCCCAGCAGCCCGACCTGGCACTGTTGATCAATGCCGGACTCGTCTCACGAAAGTGGGCCACGACGAAGTACAGCAAGGCCGAGAAGGGTATCGTGACGGACTCGGTCGTGGCGATCGTCGTTCGACCCGGTAACCCGCTGGGCATTCACACGTGGAACGACCTTCTCAATAGCGGCGTGAAGCTGGTGACCCCAGACCCGATCAGCTCGGGCAGCGCACGTTGGAATCTGCTCGCGGCGTACGAGGCTCAGATCGACCAAGGTCAGACGGCCGCACAGGCGACGACCTACATCAACTCGCTGATTGGCAACGTGGTCTCCGAGCCGGCGAGTGGATCGAAGGCACTGTCCGCATTCATCGCGGGAACGGGCAATGTCCTCCTCGCCTACGAGAGTGACGCGTTGAACGCGTTTGCGACGGGTCAGAAGATCCAGGTCATCGAACCCCAGCAGAACCTGCTCATCCAAAATCCTGCGGCACTCACGACGACGGGTACGGCGAATCCAGCGGCGAAGGCCTTTTACGCCTACATCTTCTCCAAGGCCGGTCAACAAGTGTGGCTCAGCCAGCACTTCCGTCCCACCATCGCCTCGTTGGCGTCAGTCAGCAAGTCCACGTTCTACACGCCTACCTCGTTCAACAACGTGACCAAGCTCGGCGGGTGGGCTCAGGTAACACCTAAGTTCTTTGGACCGACCGGCATCATCACGAAGGCTGAAAACGCACATGGATTTACCAGCTAAACCATCCAGCTCCCTTCTCGGAGCGCCGCCAGCCCGAAAGGGTTGGCGGCGCTTCGCTGTGCGCCTACGTTCATCCTCGGGCGCCATCGGCGGTGGATCGCTCATCGTCGGCTACCTCTCGATCATCGTCCTCATACCAATCGCGGCCGTCGTCGCGCACGGCTTCTCGTTCAGCATTCACACGCAGGGCTGGGGCGGCGCATTCTGGCACTGGCATCTCACCGCCGGCTTTGGAACCTTCTGGACCGACGTCACGCAACCGGCGGCAATCAGCGCTATTCGGCTCTCACTGTGGCTCTCGCTCTCGGTCGCGGCCATCAACGCGGTTATGGGGGTCGCCATTGCGTGGGTGCTCGTGCGCGACTCCTTCCATGGGAAGTGGTTCGTGGAAGCCTTCATTGATCTGCCATTCGCCCTTCCGACGATCGTGGTGGGTGTCGTGTTGCTCTTCCTGTTCGGGACGCAGAGCCCGCTGCACATCGATCTCTTCGAGACGTGGATGGGACTCATGGTGGCGCTGTTATTCGTGACGCTCCCCTTCTCCGTGCGCGCGGTGCAGCCCGTGCTCGCGTCGCTCGACGGCGAGGCGGAGGCGGCCGCCAAGTCGCTCGGCGCGGGCGGTCTTCGGACGTTCGTCTCCGTCGTCCTGCCATCACTCTGGCCCGCAGTACTCGGCGGCTTTGGACTGGCCTTCGCGAGAGCGATCGGTGAGTTCGGCTCGATCTCTCTTATCGCCGGCGGCATCGGTCGCACCACGACCGCATCGTCGTACATCTACAACTTGACCCAAGGCTTTCTCTGGACCAATGCCGCCGCGGTGTCAACGGCGCTCTTAGTCCTGAGCCTGATCATCCTGATCGCCTCGAACGTCTTCGCCCGTCGCTTCCAACACCGGCTCGCACCGTGAAGCACACGTCGAGAAAGTGGTCATTGCGCGTCATCGTCATTGGCTACCTCGCCCTCCTCGTGGGCCTGCCGGTCGGGTACCTGTTCATCAAGGCGTTTAGCCACGGCCTCGGCGCGTTCTGGAGCGAGGTCACGAAGCCCAACGCCGTCGCGGCTCTGAAGTTGTCCGCCGAGGTGGCACTCATTGCCGTACCGGTGAACACGGTTATTGGAATCGGCGCGGCACTGCTGCTCGCGAAGAAGAAGTTCTTCGGCAGTCGTGCGCTCACGCTCGCGTTCGATATCCCCGTGGCCGTCTCACCAATCATCATCGGTGTGGCCCTCATCCTCGCTTACTCGAGAATCGGTTGGTTTGGCGCGTGGCTGAGCAAGAACGGCATCACGATTCTGTTCTCGCCCGTGGGCATTGTGATGGCGACGATGGCCGTCTCGCTGCCGTACGTCCTTCGATCAGTGCTGCCCGTCTTGATTGAGGTTGGTAAGGACCAGGAGCAGGCCGCGCGCACCTTGGGTGCCGGAGCGTTCAGGACCTTCTGGCAGATCACGCTCCCCGCAATCCGTTGGGGTGTCCTCTACGGCGTGACGCTCACCATCGCTCGAACATTGGGCGAATTCGGCGCCGTCCTCGTCGTGTCTGGTGACATCACCGGCAAGACCCAAACGTTGCCGATCTACATCTTCGCGGTCTGGGATCAGAGTTATGACACGATCGGGGCGTTCGCCGGCGCGTTGGTGCTCGCGAGCATCTCCATCGTGGCCCTTATAATCCTCTCGAGCCTTCGCGCCCGTGAGAGGAAACTGCATGTCGATCTCGCTTAGCCGTCTCACCAAGCGCTACGGACCCAACGTCGTCGTCGACGACGTGAACGTAGAGATTCCCGAAGGTTCGCTGACGGCGATCCTTGGGCCATCGGGTTCGGGTAAGTCGACGCTGCTCAAACTGATCGCCGGACTCGAAGTTCCCGACGAAGGACGCGTCATCATCGAAGGCGACGACGTCACCGACGTCGACCCCCGCTACCGCGACATCGGATTCTGCTTCCAGCACTACGCGCCATTTCGTCACATGAACGTGTCGAAGAACATCGGCTTCGGTCTTCGAGTGCGCAAACAGCCGAAGGACGTCATCGAGGTGAAGGTACGTGAGTTGCTCGAACTGGTGAAACTCGAAGACAAGGCGAACTCCTATCCGGCGCAGCTCTCCGGCGGCGAACGTCAGCGCATGGCGCTGGCTCGCGCCCTCGCCATCGAACCGCGCGTCCTGCTCCTCGACGAACCCTTCGGGGCTCTCGACGCCATCGTGCGCACGGAACTACGCCATTTCGTGAAGGAGCTCCATCGACAGATCAAGGTCACGACAATCCTCGTCACCCACGATCAGGACGAGGCCATGGAAGTGGCTGACCAACTACTCATCATGCACGCGGGAAAGATCGAACAGGCCGGCGAGCCCACGGAACTCTACGAACGCCCAGCGACCGAATTCGTCCACAGCTTTCTCGGGCCGACGACATTGTTCAAGGGCGTCGCCGTCCGTCCCCACGACCTCGAGTTGGTAAGCCCCTCGGTCGGTTCCATCGAAGGCGTCGTGACCTCGATCATGGAACTCGGGTTTGAGATCCAGGTCACAATCACACTGAGTGACGGTTCTACACCGTGGGTGCAGATGAGCCGAAATGAGTTCCGCGCGCTCGGTGTCACGACAGGTTCTCCCGTTTCGGTACGAGAGCGCGTTGCGCAGTAGCTGCGTAGTTAGGTCGCGCTAAAAGGACGTGCTGGCTAGAGTTCTTCTCCATGAGCTACTCCGACTCCATCGACATCGCCTGCTCTCCTGAAGAGGCTTTCAAGGTCGTCACTGACCTACCCAACATGGGCCGTCTTTCTCCCGAGAACACCGGAGGCGAATGGATTGGCGGTGCAACGCAAGCCCAAGTCGGTGCGAAGTTCAAAGGCACCAACACACGCGAGAATGACACGTGGTTCACGACTGCGAAGGTCGTCACGCTCGACGCACCCACGCGATTCGTCTTCGACGTCACGTACAAGAAGGTCTTCAAGGTCGCTCGATGGGAGTTCGACGTCGAGACTGCGCCGGGTGGTTGCCGCGTCACCGAGACCTGGACTGACCACCGAAGCAACTTCGCACGCAAACAGAGTGAGAGCGATGACTTCAAACGTGTCGACTACTCCAAGGTGTCAATTCGCACGACGCTCGAAAAGTTGAAGGCGCTCTGCGAGCATTCAGGCCCATAGCCGAGAGGCTCGCGGTGCCGGCCCGACGTCGTCAGTGAATGCGGGGCTTGACCCGGCGAAAGAGACGGCGGAGCGTCTCTCTTCCGTCGATCCAACGGTGCAGCGTCGTTTCACCAATCCGGTCTCGGTAGGGAATGTCAATCTCGCTGATCCGATAGCCCGCGATCGCGGGCCAGAGCAAGAGATCCACGGGGAAGGCTCGGCCCGTCGTATCCCAGTCAAAGTGGTCGATGATCTCTCGACGGTACGCTCGCTGCCCCGAATGCACGTCGCGTAAAACGCGAGTCGCGTGCACGCTGGCCACGACATTGAACAGGACGTTCGCCACCCAGTTTCGAAATGGCATCGCCTTGGGCGGTCGCCGACCAAGGCGGTTCGTCCCCGCGACGTCATCACCATCTCGAACGCGCCGCACCAGTTCGGGGTAGATGTCGGCCGGATAGGTGTCGTCTGCGTCAACGGTCACCACAATCGGTCGTGTCGACGCGCGAAGCGCGTAAAGCAGGGCCGGTGCAGGACCGCCAGGAGGCTCCCGGAACACCTGGGCGCCATGGGTCTTGGCGATTTCAGAAGTGCGGTCCGAGGAACCGTCGACAACAATGACGTCACAACCCGGGAGGGCCGAAAACGCGTCGTCGACCACTTTCGCAATGGCCCCCTCCTCGTCGCGCGTGATCATCACGACCGAGACGTCACCGAAGTCGCGCGGTTCCGTTGTCAAGGTGGCCCGCCTCTCACGGCACCGAAGGCAGAACGGTTTCGCGGCCGTTGAGGGACGTCGCCAACGCCCGGGAGCGCACCACGCAGCCATCAACGTTCAAATAGTCAAATGAGCCGAAACGGCCGTGCAACTCGATGCCGAGACTCTTCGCCCACTCTCGGACGACGGAGACCGCGACTTCATAGCCCTTGGTGTAGACGACGTACGCGTGACGCATTCGCTGTACGTCGTCGAAGACGGGAACGCTCGCGGCGTCCACCATGCCCGCCGCGACGATGCCTTCGTGGACGTGTTGCACGAGATCGGTGTCAGTCATGTCGAGGAAACTTTCTCCCGGCGGATACGTGATTTCCGCTTGGAGACTGAAGTGGCCTTCCGGAGCGTTGCGAGGGCTAAAAACACTCGGCCCGCTCACCCGGTTCGGAAGATACTCGTCATCCGCGAAGTACACCGCGGTGTAGTTGCCATTGTTCACTCCTCGATAGCCAAGCGTGATCACGTTGACGGGATTGATGCGAAGCGACGCGACGGCATCGCGAACCCGATCGGGAACGTCACTTATTAGATTCAGCAGCGTGGGCAACGGGACCGTCGTGACCACGTGATCGAAGACGGAGGAGCCGGCATCACTCGTCACCATCACTCCGTCGGCGATTCGTTCGATCCGTTGAACTTCAGTGTTCAAATGAAGGGACTCTGGCGCAATCCGTTTCGCCCAGGCGTCGGTGATCGCCTGGTAGCCACCTTCGAGGGGGTAGTGGTAGTGGAGTTGGTGCAGGTAGCCCTCCGTTGACTCGCCCAACGCGCCGCGAACGACGTCCTGGGCCGGCGGAAGGGGTATGCGTTCGGACCAGGTCATGGAGAGATCCTCCAGCGCGACATTCCAGACCTTCTCGTTGTAGGGGCGGAAGTAGAGATCCGTCATTCCTTCACCGAAGTTGCCTAGGAACCATTCGTTGAGGTCAGCCGGCTGGTTGGCGAGCGCGGCGTGGTCGTTGAAAAGATAGGTCAAGAGACAGCGCGTCCGAGACGAGAGTTCCAGCGAAGCCAGATCGTTCTCGAACGGGTATTTCACCATTCGGCGATCGACGAACACCTTGTTGTTTCGCCTGGACTGGTGGACGTTGTCGCCGAGGCTCTTGATCATGAAATCGAGCACGTCGACGTTTTTGGAGAACATGATGTGCGGCCCCTGGTCAAAGGTCCATCCATCGCGAACCGTCGTATGGCAATGTCCACCCGTTCGATCACGACGCTCGAAGAGTGTGAACTCGCCGTCGAGCATGAGGGCGAGACTGAGACCACTCGCTCCCGCTCCAATGATGCCAGTCTTCATTCACACTCCCAGCCCGTCGAACTCTCGACCACTCTACAAAGGGGTAATCGAAGCCCTTGGCACTGGGCCGAAAGAATGGGTCGTCAGAACTAACGTTTGCAACGTGTCGACAACGCAGCATTTACTCCGAACACGGCTGCGCGAATTTCGCCACTCCCCCAATTTCGCAAAACTCTGGCGCTACGGGACCATCTCCGTCGTGTCGACGGTCATCTCGCTCAGCGGATTGTTTCTTTTCTATCGAATCCTCGGACTGAGTCCGGGTTGGTCGAACATCTGGGCGACCGTCATCGCGACGATCCCCTACTACTACTTGAATCGGATGTGGGTCTTCAAAAAGAGGGGGCGCTCGCACCTCACCAAGGAGATCATCCCCTTCTGGGCCATCGCGTTCGGTTCACTGATTCTCTCGACGCTCGCGGTGCGCTTCGCTGGCTACGAGGCTCGAACTATCGCATCCAAGACGACACGAGCGGGCATTTTGTTGATGGCGAACTTCACGACGTACGGCATCCTTTGGCTTATGAAGTTCTTCGTGTTCAACAAGATACTCTTTCGAGCACGCCTGCCCGAGACGGCGTCGGACACGGTGGTCACGGACTAGATCGTCGACCGATCGCTCACTGGCTCGACGTCGCGCGACTCGCGAGCGCCGAGCAGGACGTGACCACGCAAGCCGAAATAGCACCAGAGCAGAATTAAGACCGGGCCCAAAACGATGATGGAGCCCCACCATGCGCCGCCTTGCACGTCCTTGTAGGGCATGGCGACCGTCCAGAAGAGTTCCCGGTGCCACGTGGACCACGAATAGATGGTTCGAAGGAATGCGTAGTGCGTGAATCCCGTTTGAACAACGCCAATGAGGGCCTTCTTCACGTGCGTGGGCTCGAGCGAATAGGTGATGACGGCAGCGATCAGGAGGGCCACGTAGGGGACGCAGACCCTCGTCGCTCGGAGCTCTAATGGGTTCAGATGCAATCCTTCCTCGGTGGGCGTTGCCCGCCATTTGGACGTCAACAAGTACAGCGCCAACGCGCACATGGCTATCGGTAAGTAGAGGTTCAGGATCGGCAACCACACCTCGTGCGCGAATGAGGTGGTCGCCGCCCACTGCAAGGCGCTCGTGGGAACCCCCAAGAATCGCAGCGAGTGCAGCGGAAGAAAAGCTCCGATGTTCTCGCCCGGCTCGATCGACGAACCCGGGATCAAGAAGTAGAGCAACAAGAGAAAGGATGTGGCGGCCGAGTACACGACAGCAAGTCGCCAGCGTCCCGCTGCGATGATGAAGGCCAGCGGCCACACGAGATACTGTGCCGCCAGACCGCCAACGGCGGGGGCGATCAAGAGGATCGACGCGGCGGCGGCCATGGTATCCCACGGGGTCTTTGAGAACACCTGGTACAGGACAATGCCAATGACATAGAAGACGGCGAGTGTCCGGAAATCACCGATGGCCGACGATTGTTTGTGTGCAAGGAAATGGAAGAACGACAGTCGGGCCGGTCCGAAGATGATGAATCCGGGAGAACTGCCGTAACTGATGACATCATCGAGATTGCGGCGAAGGTCGATCCCCTGGCTCGCGAACATTACGAAGAAGGCGGCAACCGAGAGAATCGCACCGGTGGCGATGACCAACAGTTCCTTGATCCAGGACGTGAACGAGGGACCGTGCACGTTAGGTATCAACAGTCCGGCGACGACGAGCGCGACGGGCTTGGAGATCAGTGCGACGCCGAAGAGCAGGCCAATGATGAAACATGTCCGGTACTTGGCGGGACTCTCGTCGCGCGACTGAATTGACAGCGCCAGCGCTGCAATCATCGGGAGGATCCACAGGGAGTCCCATTGACCCTCGAGGCAGACCAGGATGATGGTCAACGGGCAGAAGGCGTAGATCCACGCCGCCCTTCGTCGAAACGTCAAGTCAAATCGGTCGTAGCGAAGGAGCCAGACGCTGAGCAGACTGTCCGCGACGCACGGCAGAAGTTTCGGGAACAGGCCGATAGGAAGAAAATGCAGGTGGTTCATCAATGGTGCCGATGAGCCAAGGATGTTCTCGATGATGGGAAAATAAGGCAGATAGAAGTAGCCGTGCGAAGCCGCCACCGGCATGTATGAAAGGCTGTTTATGGTCTCGACACTGCCCAGGAAGACGGCCGCGACTATCAGTCGAACGACCAACGAAACGAGAAATACGGTTGACGATCTATCGAGGATTCCCTGATTTTCGATCAGTCCGGATTCGAGGTTGTGCTCAGCCATGGTGTGCTCACTTTGCACGGATGCTCCCCGCCCTTCTTCGCACACGAAGTACCTGTACGAATGAACGAATCGCCACGCGCCACAGTTTGAAATTGGCCAGTCCGGCAGTTCCTACCGGTGCACCCACGTCACGTACCTCAATTTGGAAGATCCTCGACCGCGTGTAACCGGCCAAACCGGAAATGATCACGTTGGGGGCAATTGCATCGTCCGNNAATTCGAACGTCGTCGTCCCAAACGCGTCATCGCTGTCCATTTGAAAGACCCACTCCGCAGTGGAGTCTCGATAGCCCATGAGTACCGACGGTCCGTGGGCCAGACCGGGGCGGATACGAAGATCGAGTCGACCCAGTTGACCGTTCGCCATCTTCTCCTCAATGATCGCGAGCGTGCCATCAGTGGACTGCGCATCATAAATGACGATTTGGTAATCAATGGCCAGGCGACCACAGACGCCCGCCCAATCATCAATGACCTTGGAGATGTGCGCCGCCTCGTTAAAGGAGGGGATCACAATCGTTAGTTCGGGACTCAATGCTCGCCCAGTTATCTCGTCAGCCCATAGGCAATCGTGAAAAAATACACTCCCGGCACAGATCCCCTGTCAATTCTGCATTGCAATCGTCCCTTTATCATCGTTCACGGACCTAGTCTGCAGGTGGAATGCGCGACCTACCACTGAGAACATCGAGCCGCGGTGAGGTTCAGCAACCGTGAGGACCCAGTACTCTCCATGCGCTCGAACCCAATCGAAAGGACGCCGTTGACTGAGTCATTCTCCGAGACCTTTTTGAGTGAATCTGCGCAGATCATGGCTGCAATCGACACGGCATCGATCGAGAGAATCGTAAGTGGTCTCTCTTCGGTCCGAGATCGAGGTGGCCGACTCTTCATCCTCGGCGTCGGCGGATCGGCCGGTCATGCCTCGCACGCTGTCAATGATTTTCGAAAACTCTGCGGGTTCGAGGCCTACGCGCCCACGGACAATGTCTCGGAACTGACGGCGCGGGCCAACGATGAAGGTTGGGACTCGACCTTCGAGGGCTGGCTGCGCGGATCCCGACTCAGCGAACGCGACGCGATTCTGGTCTTCTCGGTAGGGGGTGGGAGCATGGAACGTAATGTCTCAGTGAACCTCGTTCGGGCAATTGATCTGGCCGTGACGACTAAAGCGTCGATCTTCGGCATCGTCGGCCGCGACGGTGGACACACCAAACGCCACGCCGACGAATGCATCGTCATTCCTCCCCTCTTTGACGATCATGTGACGCCGCACACCGAGGGACTCTGCGCTGTGTTGTGGCACCTCATTGTCTCGCACCCGTCGTTGTCTCGTGCGAGTGCTAAATGGGAGTCAATGAAGTGACGATTGAAGTGGGAACGTCCTACCACTCGATGATGCGGGTCGTTGTCGTAGGTGGGGCCGGGTTCATCGGCGCTCATTTCGTAGACAACCTGCTCGCCATGGACGATGTGCAACGAGTCAGGGTGTACGACAATTTCTCGTCAGGTCGTCGCTGGCACCTCGAGCATCACGCCAACGACGACCGGTTCGACGTGGTGCAGGACGACGTACGCAATCTGGATACGCTCACGAGGGCGCTCGACGGATTTGACACGGTCATCCATCTCGCCTCCAATCCGGACATCGCCGCAGCGGTGAGCAACCCCCTGATTGACTTCGACCAAGGCACACTGCTCACACAGAATGTCGTGGAGGCCATGCGACGTTCGGCGTGCGAATTGGTGCTCTACGCCTCGGGGAGCGGCGTGTACGGCGATCTCGGTGAACGAGAGGGTACGGAAGACTACGGCCCACTGATACCGGAGTCGACGTATGGCGCAAGCAAATTGGCGGGCGAAGCCCTCATTGCATCGTACTGTCACATGTTCGGTCTGCACGGACGCGCGTTTCGATTCGCCAATGTCGTGGGACCCCGCCAGACGCACGGCGTCGGCTACGACTTCGTTCGCCGACTGCTCGCGGATCCCTCGCGTTTGAACATTCTTGGCGACGGCAATCAATCGAAGTCCTATATCCACGTAAACGACGTGATCGCGGCAGTGCTGACAGCGGCGCGCGCTCCGGTTGATCCATTCGCAACCTTCAACGTCGCGACCGCGGACTACATCACTGTCAAGGAAATTGCTGACCTCGCCATCGAGACGGTCGTCGGTGACATGGCCACTACCTCGATACATTTCGCCGGCGGTGACCGGGGATGGCAAGGGGACGTGCCAATCGTTCGATTGAACACCGATCGTATTCGCAGTCTCGGCTGGAACAACAGCTTCACCACTCGAGAGGCACTTCGACGCTCGCTTGACTCTCTCCTTCAGGATTTCCGGTCTGGGAAGATCGAGTAAATGAATGCTGTCGTGCGTCAGGCGGTGTTCCTCGACCGTGACGGTGTACTTAACGAAACCATTCGTGTTGACGGTGTGCCAGTCCCGCCGCGCACCGTCAAGGAGTTTTGCCTCATCGACGGTGTCATTGATGCCGTTGATCGGTTGCGAACTGCCGGCTACCTCTTAATTGTCGTGACGAATCAACCCGACGTTGCGCGCGGACGACAGTCGATTGCCGTCATCGAGGCGATGCATGAGAAACTTCGCGCCGAACTCGCGATCGACGACATCGTCACGTGTTTCCACGACGATGTCGACGAATGCGATTGCCGCAAGCCCAAGCCAGGGATGCTTAACCGCGCGATCGATCACTACGGCATTGATCCCTCACGCAGCTTCATGGTGGGAGATCGGTGGCGCGACGTCAGTGCGGGGCGCCTCGCCGGGTGCACGACGATCCTCGTGGGGCCAGACTGGGAGGCACCAATTCCGGATGCGCCGGACCTACGGGCCCGGGATCTGCGTGAGGCTACGGACATAATCTGTCAATCGCAGAGCCACGTCCGNNGTCTTTGCCGACGGAGCGAACGTCACCGAGATTTTGGAATTGGCTCAGAACCCTGTCATCAAAGGGTTTACGACCAATCCGACCCTCATGTTTCGCTCCGGAGTGGTCGACTACGAGGCGTTCGCGCGAGAGATTCTTGACCAGGTCACGACGCTGCCCGTGTCATTTGAAGTGATCGCGGACGACGTTGCCGAGATGTCACGTCAAGCTCGCCTTCTGGCTTCATGGGGCGACAACGTGTTCGTCAAGATTCCCATCACGAACACTCAAGGAAGCAGTTGCGCTCCATTGATCAAGGAACTCGCTGCGGACGGGCTTCGACTCAACGTGACCGCCCTCACGACCATTGGCCACGTGCAAGCAGTGTCAGAGGTTCTCACTCCGGAAGTTCCAATGATTGTCTCCGTGTTCGCTGGCCGCATCGCGGACGCGGGCGTCGATCCGATTCCCGTCATGGACCAATCCCTAAAACTCCTCGCGCCCTATCCGCTCGCCGAGTTGCTCTGGGCCAGTCCTCGAGAGATCTTGAACATTGTGCAGGCCGAGTCAGTGGGTTGTCACATCATCACCGTGACGAATGACCTGCTGGCGAAACTGTCGGGTCTCGACCGAGACCTCGAGACGGTGTCGCTCGACACGGTGAAGATGTTCTACAACGACGCCGTTCGATCGGGGCTGTCGCTCTCATGACGAAACTTGCGACGCCGTGATCATCACTCGTACACCGTTGCGCATCTCCTTGGGCGGAGGGGGCACCGACCTACCCTCCTACTCGGATCGGTTTGGTGGGATGGTGATTTCAGCGGCGATCAATCGCTACATGTTCATATCCATCAATAAATCATTTGGTGACGACTACCTGCTCAAATACTCGCACCTCGAACGGGCAAAAGCGATCAGTGACATCGAGCACCCCATCATCCGTGAAGCGCTGCAGCGGTACTACCTCGCACCTGGAGTCGAAGTGGTGAGTGTGGCCGACATCCCCTCGGGTACGGGTCTGGGAACGTCGGGGTCTTTCACCGTGGGTCTATTGCGCGCCCTCGCAGCACGTCGTCGAGACTTCGCAACGGCGCACAGCCTCGCTCTCGAGGCGTGCGACATCGAGATCGGCAGCCTCGGACGGCCCGTCGGCAAACAGGATCAGTTCATCGCCGCGTATGGAGGCGTTGCGGTCATGGAATTCCGCCCCGACGGCTCCGTCGAGGTCAATCCCCTTCGCACGTCCAGTGAAACACTCTCCCAGTTGGAGTCAAATCTGGTTATGTTCTTCACTGGCTATTCAAGAGATGCCGACCTGATTCTTGGCGAACAAAGATCAAAATCCGAGGACAACGATCCGTCGATGATCGAGAATCTCCACACGATGAAGGAGCTCGGCAACGAAGTCAAGGTCGCTCTCGAGACCGGCAGCGTCGACGCATTCGGCGAGATCATGAATCGCCACTGGATGCACAAGAAAGAACGTTCGACGTCGATGACGAATCCACTCATTGACCGCTATTACGACCTCGCGCTCGCACACGGGGCGATTGGCGGCAAGCTCGTTGGTGCCGGAGCGGGCGGCTTCCTCCTTTTTTATACGCGCCGACACGCCGAGTTGCGAGCGGCGATGGCGAATGAAGGACTACAGGAGGTCCCCTTCGGCTTCGATTTCGAAGGATCTACGGTTCTTGTTCGAGACTGACTATCCCTGTGTCGTCCTCGCTGGCGGACTGGGAACCCGGATGCAGTCTTCGGTTCCAAACGTTCCAAAGTCCTTAATTCCCGTCCTGGGCCGGCCCTTCATCGAATGGCAGCTCGAGTGGCTGGTCGCGCAAGGTGTGCGTGACGTGATTCTCTGCATCGGGCACCTAGGCGGCAAGATTCGTCGACACGTCGGAACCGGAGAGTCATTCGGTATTCGTGCGACCTACGTCGATGAGGGCGACGCGTTGAAGGGCACGGCCGGCGCCCTGCGATTGGCGGTCGATGAGTTGGATATTGCGACGCCGTTCTACGTGCTCTACGGCGATTCGTTGCTGGACGTTTCGGTCGCAGACGTGACCTCGACGTACCTAGAAGTCGGCCAGCCGGCACTCATGACCGTGTTTCGAAACAACCGCCAATGGGAGGAGAGCAACGCTGTTTTCAATGGGCGCATTGTGACGAGGTACGAGAAACTGCTTGCTGCTCCGCCAAGTGACATGGTTTACGTTGACTACGGCTTTCTCATCATTGACAGTCTCATTATCGATGAGTTCGTTCCCGCCGGTGAGGTCGTCGATCTCGCGGAGTTGCTGGGCCGTTTGAGTACGAGCGGGCAGTTGGCTGGATTGGAAGCCTCTCGACGATTCTTCGAGATAGGTTCTCCCGCTGGGCTCGTCGCGCTGGAAGAGTATCTCGCAACGAAGCGAGAGGGCGCTCAATGACTCGACTACTCAAGTTAACGCGAGGTCGAACGCCCCAAAGAACGAACGCGACTGACGACGAATCGAAGTTGCCGTGGCTGGATCGACCACTGAGCGGCTGGTCGTGCGCCCTCGGCTGGCTGATCGCTCTCGCAATCTTCGTCGGGCTCACCACCCTCTTTGGCGGTGTCACAGAGTTCGATGCACTCTTGTCCACCTACTCTTCGTGGTTCATTGCCCATGGGAACTTCGCGTGCGCCTATCCGCCGGGCAGTTCGGTCGAGATTGCGCTGACCGCGCCGCTGTACACACTGATCTCGGGAGGACTCTCAGTTCTCTTTGGCGTGGGTCACGGCGTCACGTTCCCAACACAGGCTGCGCTCGGTTCGCGATGCCTCACCTGGCTTGGCCCCATTCGGCATTGGTCCTCGCAAACGAGTGCGTTGACGCCCACACTTCGATTCGGCTATTTCGGATGGTTGGTACTCATGGTTGGTGTTGTCGCGGTGCTTCGCGCGAGTCGACGTGGCAAGACTGGCTGGGAACCACTGACGCTCATTTTCATCGCGTGCACTCCGCCGGTCTTCATGTGCCTCCAATATCTCTTCCACCCCCAGGACCTTCTCGCGATGGGGCTTGTTCTCTGTGGGGTCGCGTCGGTACAGCGCGACCGATGGATTCTGGCTGGTGTCTTAATGGGTCTCGCGTTAACCGCCCAACAGTTCTCGATTCTCGTTCTCATCGCACTCCTCGTACTTGCCCCCAACGCCGGACGCATCAAGATGGCAGCCGGCACAGTCGTAACGTGGGCCATCGTCGTACTCCCGCTCGTTTTGGTGACGTCGGGACGTGCCCTTCGAGTGGCGTTGGTCGGTTCAGGGCTCGGTGGGTCGCAGGACAAATCGCTCACGTATGAACTGCACATCACGGGATCGGTGGTCATCGATCTGTGGCGCCTTTTGCCTATCGTGGGCTCCGCAGGCCTCGCGTACTGGACGTCGCGGAAGCTCGGGCGCGGCGCACTCGAACCGGTGCCGCTAATGGCGCTCGTCGCCACGTCATTGTCGCTACGCCTCGTCTTTGATGAGGGACTTTACGGTTACTACTTCATGGCGGTCGCCGTCTCACTGATTGTCCTTGATGTCCTGCGCCGACGTTTTCGAATCGAACTCATCGGATGGCTCGCGCTAGTCGTTTTAGTGTTCGACCCGTTGCCGTGGGGCTTTGACCAGTTGACCTATGGCGTTTCGATGTGGATTTGGCAGTTGCTCCTCGTCACCCCAGCCGTGGGGCTATCGCTGGCGCCACTACTTGCAGTGATCCGNNAGTGGTGACGTCGTTGCGTGTCACTTCGCCAACCTAAGGTAACTCGTATGGCCAATTCTTCAGGATTCTCGAGTGGTGGAGAACTCCAACGGGTGATTGACGCCGCTCGCTCACCAGAGTGGAGTGTCGGTGAGGGCCAAAAGGGACAGATTATGGCCACCCGTGATTCTGGTGAAATTGGAAGCCCTTGGGTGATCACCGCCGTGCGCAGCGGCCGAGGTATGCGAGTGTTCTTTTATCGCCCGGGCGACGACGTGAAATTTGAGGGTGAGGCAATTGGGGACCTTTCGGGCAATCCGAGGGAGATGGGTCGTCAACTTCGGGGCTTCTTGGAGGACACCCCTCTCGAATAAGTAGTAACCGGTCACGGTGTTCGCACGTCGGCCCCGATTCGCGTTTAAGAGGTCACGAGTCACGCGGGCAGATGAGAGACTCTTGGCATCGAGAAGAGCGGTTCCGATGTTGTGTGAAATTGAAAGTGACGTTCGGCTTTGACGACGATTGAAACTCGCGGACGCGTCGTAATCGCCACCCCCAAGCACTTTCGTCCAACTTCTGGCCAGATCATTGTGCTCGGTGTCGTACTCCTAAGTTTGGGCCTCTCCCTCAGCCAACTTGGCGTACCTGAGTTCCTCTCGACCTACGACACGGGCGTCTATCTGGCGGCCACGATCCACTTCATTTCGGGAGTAGTTCCTTATCGAAACTTCACCTTCGTCCAACCTCCCGGCATTGTCCTATTGATGACGCCCGCGGCGGTGTTCAGTCGGATCTTTGGAACCCACGACGGGTTTGAACTCGTACGGGTGTTTGGCGCACTCGTCACGGCGCTCAATGCCGGTCTCGTTGCGTGGATCGTGCGACGCCGGGGACTGATCGCGATGGTAATCGCCGGCGTCGGTCTGGCTCTGACGCCGGTTGCGTTCTGGGTCAGCTCGAGTCTGACCCTCGAGCCTTATTGCATCTTCTTCGCACTCGTGGGAACGACAATCGTCTTTGCGCACGATGACGAAGGTGCGACCGCCAGGCGCCTCGCCGTTGCTGGCGTCTTCTTTGGTGTCGCCGGGGCAATCAAACTCTGGGCCGTCATTCCCTTTCTCGCCCTCGTCATCTGCCTCACGCCGCGCTATAGAAAGCAGGTCAGTGCATTTCTGATCGGAGCTGCGGCCAGCTTCGTCGTGATCTGTCTTCCCTTCTTCCTCCTGGCGCCCTCGAACTTCATCTCGCAGGTTTTCACCGAGCAACTGTTGCGCAAGGCGCCGTCGTATCAAGCAGCGAGCATTCTCTCCCGCCTCGTCGTGCTCACGGGCTTCCAGCCGACAACGTCGGCGCCGACGAAACTCGAAGCGCTCGTTGCGTTCATCGTTCTGGCATTGATTGTTCTTCTGGCATTTCGACGTCACCTGGCCCACGCCTCGACCGATTACTTCTTCTTGCTGACTGCGGTGATTACGGTCATCGCGCTTCTCATTACGAAGGAGTTCTTCTTCTACTACGGCTATTTCAGCGCGCCATTCCTCTGGGCGGTAGCCGGGATCTCACTGGCACGTCTCAGTGGTCCGATCCGCCGGAGGGTTGCCCGTCTCTCAATACGCAGCTCGTTGCGTCGGCTGCTCTCCGTCGTGTTAGGTGCGGTCGGCGTGGTGTTCGTGTCTGCGATGGTTCTGTACGTTTCCTCGTTCTACTCGGTCTACGCGTGGGCCAACGGTGTCTACGGTCCATGGTTGTCAGAGGTCGCGACGTACGTGCCTGCGGGATCGTGCGTGGTGTACGCCGAGGCATCGTACGGCGTCTACGCGAACCGTTTCTTCACGAACGATCCAAACTGCCCAATCGTCGTCGACCCGTACGGCATGTGGATGAAGTGGGGCTACCAATTGAAACCACCGACACAGACTTTCGTCAATCAGTGGCAAACGTACTTCGAGAAAGCGCAGTACGTGGTCCTTGCATTGCCGGACGATGCCAACATTCCTTGGACGAAAGGTCTCCGTTCGTATTTCAATGACCACTACCACCTAGTTTTTGGCAAGGACTACGTTCATATCTATCGCAGGGAGATACCGAAACACGCCACCTCACCCGTCGAGCCACCCCGTGTGCTCAACTGAAACTCTTCGCTAGGGCACTCGCCCATACTCGAGGTCGGTCAGGTTTGAAGTGTGTCGAGAGACCCTATACTTCGCTCGCATTGTCGACCTTGTCATACGGCCGCAGGACCAGTAACGAGAAGTACATTCGTCCAACTGGACCGGCTACGTAGCGTTGTCGAGGAGTCTTGTGCTAGTCGCTGCCTGAGGGCTGTGTGCACGGATCAAACGAAGCAAGGGTTCAACTGTTAGCCACACGAGCGTAGGTGCGAGGACCGCCTGCCAGAACCACAACGGCATTCCCGATCGAATCACCTGATGAGACCATGGCAGTGTCAGTAACGTCGCGACAACCACAGCGATCCACGCCACGATGGACCAACGGACCTGGCGACGAAGAAGTCCGATGAGAAAGACAAACACAGCGACCGCAAGGAAATAGTTCGGCAAGACCTCGCGGGCCCGCGTGCTCCAACTTTCGCCGTTGGACAAGAATCCCAGCGGGAACGGATCGAATGCCAGGGTCATCAAGGCCAACCAACCCACGACAGTCCCGCGGATTCGCCCTCGAATGACTTCGAGGAGCACGAGCAATACCGTGGCGGCCATGAAGTAGTAGGGCCACAACGTGATCTCGAAGACCAACCGCAGGGCGAGTGCAGTGGCCAGAACCGACACGAGCGGCAACGGTTCGAGGGCATTGTCACCGAGTCGACGTTTCGTCCACCACGCCAGCGCCGCCGCAAGGACAATCGGTACGATTCGCTCGACAATAAATGCAGTGGCGCCCGTCGCATGAAGTTCCCACAGCACGGTGCCGCCCCTCGTAAGCGAGAAACCCGAGCCGACGAACACGGAGCGGGTCGCGCGGCCCGATGTCACGATGATCATGGGTAGAGCAATGATGGCGAACGAGCCGACGGCACCGAGCGCGTAGCGCACCCGTTGCGATGATGGCACCAAGAACAACAGTGGCACCGCGACCAAGAGAGCGAATTGATTCGTAAGAATCGCCAACCCGACGAAGATTCCTACCGCCAACCAGCGGCCCCGAAGGACGCTCGCGATGGCAAACAGCACGAATGCCATGGCGACCAGGTCCTGAGGGTGAAAGTAGTCCGTGAGACACTCCATCACCGACGGCAGTATCGCGAGGAGAAACAGTGATGCCATCTCCCATCCGCAGTTACCCCGACCCGCCGCGCGAAGCAAGAGAATTGCTCCAATCATCAGAGGGAGCCAACAGAGATAGCCGATTCGAACGGTGGGAAGGATCGCGCCGGCTTGGCCCGACCACTGGAACATCGCCGCCAGCGCTTTCGAGCAGTGCGGCCCCATCTGGTACGAGGTTGGAAAGGGCACCGCGTGTCCAATGCGCGCCAGTGAGGCGACGGCTCCAGAGAGAAGTGGGTACAGCGGGGCGATGTAGGTATAGGGGTTGGCAATCGAAGGGAAGTGAAATGTCGTGGCGGCCGGATACGCGCACGCGAGACGGCCGTGCGCTATCGCCCACGTCGAATAGACCGAGACCGCCGCGTCGCCTTCGGCCGGTCCGCCGACGAATGAGGTGAGTCCCAGAAAAACGATGGACGAGAAAATCCAGCCGATGAGGCACGCCAGATCGGAGAGCGGGCGAATCAGCCACGAAGCAACAGCGGCGAACAGTCGATCACCTGCTCTGACGTTTTGCTCTTCACTCATGGAAATGAAAGGACCCGGGAGCCCGGTTCGTATCCGTCACACATTATGCACGTTCCTCCGCATTTAGATTCCATAAACGTTGCCACAAACCGACCGACGTACGACGAACACAAACTCAAATTCAGATCTCCATTCGCGCTGGGCATCGAGTCCGAGGGAGATCGAATGCCCTCAAGGTATCCTGCATTTGACGTCAAGAGTGGCCATGTTGTCGTCCAAAAGCAAATAGGTTTGACGGTGATGGGTGGGCGACGTCGCTCGACGCTGAATGAAAGGTCGAGTGGACCGTGAAGAGACGAAGAGTGCCTCCATTCTGGGGCGTTCCACGGGTGCGCTTTGGCACAACGTCGCACGACTGCCTCCGTGAGGAAACACTATGTTGACACTGCTCATCGTTGCATGTTTCCTCTTCGGTCTCGCCATCGGATCATTCCTCAACGTCGTCATCTACCGGGTTCCGCGTCATCAGTCCATCGTGTCGCCACGATCGGCCTGTCCGAACTGCGCCACGCCAATTCGCGAACGTGACAACATTCCCGTCGTCTCTTGGATCATCCTGCACAGAAAATGTCGAACGTGCCGAGAGCTAATTTCGATTCGCTATCCACTCATTGAACTCGCGTGCGCCGCACTGTTTGCGGGCGCCGCGGCCCGGCTCGGCTACAACTGGGACCTGCCGGCCTTTCTCATATTCCTCGCCAGCCTGCTCGCCCTTTCGGCTATCGACGTCGAGCTTCTCGTACTGCCCAAGGTCATTATCTACCCCTCGTTGATTGCAATTACGGCGCTTCTGATTGTGGCCGCCGGTGTGACGAACGACTGGCATCGCCTCCTCATCGCCGCACTCTGCGCTGTCGGATGGTTCGTTCTTTTCTTCATAATAAATTTTGCCAGTCCTCATGCCTTGGGTTTCGGCGACGTTCGCCTTGCACCCATCCTCGGCCTCGGCCTTGGCTGGCTCGGCATCCGCTTCGTGATCCTCGGATTCTTCGCCGCGAACCTCGTGGGCGCCATCATCGGTCTTGCGCTGATCGCTGCCAAGAAGATGTCGCGAGAACAGCCAATCCCGTACGGCGTGTTCCTCGCAATTGGTGCGGGCATTGCCCTCTACGCTGGGCCGGAGATTCTCGCCCCATTCCGCACTTTCGGTTAGCACCGAACCGCGCCACTCGATCGAGTCGCAAGTTCGCGATCAACGTCACTGACCACCTAGTAGACGATCTCCATTCGAAGACCCTCGGAGTCCCACTCCGGCTCTTTTGGTATTCGCAACGCCGCATGTCCGTGCACCCGTCGGGCCGTCCATACGAGAGCGAAGGCGTCGAAGAGGTGCTTCTGTGGCACTCCAGGCATCGGATTATCGAGGAAGCGCTCGGCGCCACGAATCTTCTCCTCTAAGACTTCGCGCCGTTCTTCACGTCCAGCCTCGATCTTCTTGGATCGCTTCAGTGGCGTGTCCTTGTGCAGTTGGTAAAAGCTCAGTTCTGGGTGACCTTCGTACACGACGCGTTGGCGATAGGGCGACATCTCCTCAGCGACTTCTTGGTACTTTGGGAAAATCGTGGCTGTGACTGCGTCGAGCCCACTCTCACTCAGTGGCACTTCACCTGAAAGAACGGATCGACTCGGTGCATTGTGCACCGAGGCACCTCGACGTCCGAGAAGTGAGCGAGCCTGCATGTCACACTTGCGCGCGCCCGACTCAGGAGTATCCAAATACCCAATGGGCACGTTGATCACGATGACCGCGAAGGACGGTCGTTCGCTCAGAACCTCGAGAAAGGTGTCGTAGAGTTTGGGTGGCTCGGGGGCAAAAGTTGAACCCGCCTGTTTTGCACTCGCCACGAGCCAGTTGGGTCCACAAGGTGTGACGCCGGCCACGACCGAGTAGGGCAGATCGGGACCACGATGTGAACTCACTTAATAAATTATACAGGAACCCTGTTCTTGTCCATTGATTCCAACGTGCGAATCAGTTCCTTCGGGTGCGCGGTTATGAGCATCGCGTCCTCGTAGGTAATGGTGTTCTCCACAACGAGTTTTGCGAGGCTCGTTTCCAGTGTCTGCATGCCTTCTTTGGTATTCGTGAACATGATGTTCTGAAGTTGGTTGGAGCGGCCCTCTCGAATCAGGTTGCGCACCGGGTGGGTCGCAATCAAAACTTCATACGCCGCCACCATTCCGCCGCCGATCTTCGGTACGAGGCGTTGGGCAATGACCGCACAGAGGGACGCGGCGAGCTGGACCCTCGTCTGCTCCTGGCGCCAGGCCGGGAAAACGTCAATGATTCGGTCAATCGCCTGAGGTGCGTCGTTCGTGTGCAACGTCGCGAAGACGAGGTGTCCCGTTTCAGCCATCGTCAGAGCGATCTGGATCGAGTCGATGTCGCGCATCTCGCCGATCAACAGGACGTCGGGGTCCTCTCGGAGGGCTGAGCGCAGCGCCCGGTCAAACGATGGGCTGTCGAGACCGACCTCACGTTGGCTCACCGCCGCCGTCTTATGCGTGTGCACGTACTCGACGGGGTCCTCAATCGTGAGAATGTGGCAGGCTCGATTCTCATTGATTTGATTGACGATGGAGGCCAACGTCGTCGATTTTCCAGAACCGGTCGGTCCGGTCACGAGTACGAAGCCTCGAGGTTGTTCGGCAACCCAACTCGCGGCGTAGGGCAGGCCTAACTGGTCGAATGAAGGAATTTTGGCCGGAATGACTCGCAAGGCCAGTGCAGTCTGGCCGCGCTGGGTGAAGATGCTTCCTCGGATGCGAGCCCGGTCACCCCACGAGAACGCGAAGTCGACGTCAAGTTGTTCTTCGAATATGAGTCGTTGTTCCGGCGTCAGCAGTGGCTTCGCGATCTCGTCGATTAGCTCCCCGGTGAGGATCGCCTCTCCTTCGATTGGCTGCAGTTTGCCGTCAACTCGAATTCGTGGTGCGGAGCCTCCCGAAAGGAGAAGGTCCGAACCCCCTCTATCCCACAGGGTCTGAAGCCAAGGTTCAATCTTGGGTGATTGCGTATCGGCCACTCCGTCACTTCCTTTCAACACGGCAAGTGTCGCAAAGTGCCCGGCACACGGCCGGGCACTTTGCGACATTCAACAAAGACTAAATCAGGTTACAGAATTGCAGGAGCTTGGTCCAACGTACCCAAATGTGAGGGAACCCACTGTGAGTTGCAGGGCGGAGGGGTCATGGCCGGTTCCATTGAGCGTGAACGTGTAGTGCGTCGCGTTGTTGGGCCACGACTGTACGTACGGGCCACCGTCGGTCGTTCCGGTCATAAGAGCGGTCGTGACAACAGTCCCTGGGTACTGAGCCTCGAGCGCCGCAATCGCGGTTGACACGGTTGCTCCGTCAGCCTGACAAGCAGCGATTGCGCTCTTGCCGGTGATTCCACCAAGGGCGAAGATGACGACCGCAGCCAAGATACCGAGAACAACGATGACGATGAGAAGTTCGATCAAGGTGAAACCGTTGATCTCTCCAGCATCCTTCTGGCGCTTAAGCCGTTGGTAGGTCGAAATCATATTCATACTCCCTTTATGGTCTAGTGGGTCGGCCGACGCTCGGAACTACCCGATAACGAAACGTTAGAAGATATTTCGAACGGCTACCTGAAACTGTACATGCTGTTTGGAGTCAATTCACGCAATTCGTGCACAATTCGAAACATAGATTTCCTTACAATTAAAGGGATTTCGAGGAGAATTCCTCCCAAATCACTTCAAACCACATCATTCGAATATATACAGTCTGACGAGGTATTACTCGATGTATTCAACTTAACTTTGGTCACAAGGTTCAATACGTAGGTCAATACGTGAGCGAGCTCGCCGCTACGGCCGTGGGCACGCTGGTGCCGTCGGGCGTCGTCACCGTGACCTGGTACGTGGACCCAGCCGTCATTCCGCTTGGGCCGCATACGGTGACCGAAGTATCCGAGCCCCCCGAAATAGCATTCGCCGAGAAGATTGCGTTGTTACTCGCCTGGGGAACGAAGAAATTGACTGTCGTCGCTCCGGTGAGCCCCGTTCCGGTGATGGTCACGAGCTTTGACGGCGACGTGCACGTGCCCGTCGTCGGATCGGCGACCGCGGAAACGGTTGGCGGCGTGACACCGAAGGCCCAACTCTGTATCGTGAGTGTCGTCCCGCACGTCGACGAGCTCCCGCCGCTGCCCGGAGGGCAATTCGACGCACTGATCGTGTTCGGATAGTCGTCGAAGGCGATGACCGCCTGCAGCAACGGATTCAACGCGCACGCGGTCGCGGCGGTGTTCATGGCCGCGAGTGTCGGCGTGCCGCTGAAGTTGCTCAGGCACGCGTAGAAGGTCACCACCCGCGTGTTGGGGCTCAGCGGCGACCAGTTCGTGGTGCACCACACGGACACGGACTGCCCATTGAGCGGCACCTGCGACACCGAAGGCGACGTCGTCCAGCACGGCTGGGGTGGCACCGCGTTGAGGGTCTGCACCGCGAAGTTGTAGCGAACGTTCTGGAGCGCCACCTCGACGCCACTGTTGGCATAGGACTCGAACTGCAGCGCCGAGTCGAACTTGGCGGTGTTGTTGAGGTCGTTGGTCACCCACATCGTGACCGATCCAGCGATGACGCTGATTACGACAAGGAAGGCGAGCGCCAGGATGAGCGTCGCGCCAGTCTCGTCGGCCCTCTTCGTCCGTCGAAGCCCATGAAACGACGACGAGACGGGCGCCACGTTCACGCGAGCGATGCAACGGTCGTGCGGCCTGGTCACGGGATGTTCACCGTGACCGTAGGCGGTTTGGGGTTGTTCGAGTTCGGTGCGTACGCGGTTCCAGTTGGGCTGGCGAGACCCGTGACTGTATACGTCACCGGCCCCGGGACCAGGGAGAAACTAAGGAAGCCGTAGAGGAGATAACAAGTTCCACTTGAATTCGTCTGGCAGGAGGACGTCGTGAAACCGCCGCCCGACGAGGGACTCCATGCGCCACTGACCGTCACGTGCCTCATTAAATTATTGTTCCCGTCCTCCACCGAGACCGCGACCACCGGCCATAGGAAGAAGAGGTTCCCACTCATCGCCGACACGTGCATCCCGTTCGGCGTCGACCGGATCACCGTGAAGATCGGCCCGCTCGTGGCGGAGGCGCCGCTGGGATTGGTGACGGTGATGGAATCCGTCCCGACGCTGGCGTTCGTCGCGACGGTCACGTTCAAGTCCAGCAGCGTCGGCGTGACGAAAGTGGCCGAGCCGTTGACAGTGACACCCGTACCAGAGAACGCGACCGTCGCACCACTGGCGAAGCCGGTCCCACTCAAGGCCAAAGCCAGGTTCGACGTTCCTTGGATCGCCGACGACGGATTCACCGAGGTGACCGCCAGCGAACTGGCAGTCCCGGCACCGAGGTCGTCGACGACGAAGGTCGTCGTATCAATGCTGCCGTTCGCAACCTGTTTCACCGTGAGTGAGATCAATTGCGGTGAATTTGGATCGACAGCACAATTGGTGAGGTTGCCGTCGAATCCCGCAGGGGAGACCACCGTGTCCCAGTACTCGATCGAGTTCATTGTGACGATGTACCCGCTCGGCACGCCGTAGGCGACGGCGGCGTAGTCACTCGGCTGCGCGCACGACTTGTAGAAGGGCGTGGGCTGCTGCTGGATCTGGTAGAACGCCGCTTCTTCAGCTTGGCGAAGCACGACGTCGTTCGTCGCCAGGCTGCGATGATCGGCCGACGCGGAGACACCGGTCGCGAACGCGGTGATCAATGCCAGCACGGCGATGCTGAGAACGACGAGGGTCATCAAGACTTCGAGGAGCGTGTCACCGCGCTCGTCGCAACGATCACGATCCGCGCGGCTGCGACCTGCGGTCGCGACCTTCGACACCGGGGGCCGTCTCACGGTCCCGTCACGATCACGCTTGTATACGGCGCGAGGTTGACGTCGCTCGCGATCAGGAACATCACCGACAGTGCCGAGTTGGCCGCTGCATTGGACAACGTTGCATTCACGGTGCCTCCTGGTATATAGATCCCGCCATAGGAATTAAGGTCGCTCTGAACGCTCTCAATGTTGACTGCCGTGGTCGAGGTCGTGGTGGCATCCCAGATAGTGACGCCGTAGTCGCCGTTAATTGGCGCCAGGTAGACCGACGTACCGTTTCCGAAATCGACCGAACCGTTCGGAACGTAGAAGAGGACATTGAGGCCCGTGATCGACGCGTTTCCCGAGGCGGGCGGCGAGATAGCCTGTGAGCCGTCAAAGATATAGGTCCCGAAGTCGAACGTCATCGTCACGTTCGGTGGGATGACGAAGGTTTTCGTGAACTCGGTCGGCGGCCCTCCCGTGAACGTGACCGTCGAGCCGCTCGCGAAGCCCGGGTCCGACGTGTACATTCCGTGTGGGCACGTGTAGCTCGATCCCGCCTTCGTGCATGTCACGACGTTGCCCGGTGACGTGGGGGCGGTAAAGATTCCGCTCAACGGATCACTGACCTGAGGCGAGAAGTACTCCGTCGGGGGACTAGATTCCGCGCCCGGCGACACGGAGTTGAGGAGTGGATCGGTCGTGTTGAGAGTCGACGCCGTCAGCGATGCAGAAGTACCGAACGACACCGAGCCCGCGGACGGAGAGGCGATCGCGACCGACGAGCCGTTCGTGCCCGGTGACTTATTCACGGTGATCGAACTGTAGTTCCCCAGACTCAGACCGGTGGAACCGGTACTCAGGACGGTCAACGGTGAGAACGCGGGACCCACGGGGATGCTCGCGGCAACGACCGGCGTCCACGACCTTGAATCCGCGAGCAGCGTGTACACGAAGCCACTGCCGGTCTCATCGACGACGAACTTGACCGCCGGCACGGACGTCGCCGCGGTCCACCCCTGGGTCGTCCCATCCGGGGTGCACGTGGCGCCCGTCATGCACGGCGGATACTGGCTGCCCGAGATGTCAAGCGCCGCGGTCGTGCTGCTGGCTGGTGTACTGGTGTTGCCAGACGTGCAGTACTCACGCACCAAGGAATACGTCGTTGCCGTTCCCACGGTGACGGGCACGCTGTCATAGGAGACGACGGTCTGGGGGACGGGGACACCGCCCACGACCACGACATCCCACTGCAGTCCCAGCAACTGCGTGTAACTCGAGTTCCCGCACTGGTAAGAACTCGACCGCAACGTCGTCATCTTCGTGGCGCTCTGCACATCCTTGAGAAACGTCGACGACACGACCTGAGCGTCGCTCGTGTCCGTTATTCGGCTCTTGACACTGCTCTGGAGGTTGAGAATCGTGATCAGCCCCGCGGAGAGCGCCCCGATGATGAGCGGGATGATCATGCACACGATAAGGAGCTCGATCAAGGTGAATCCCCGCTCGCCGCTTCCCTGGTCGTGACGACCGGGAGCCGCCGGTGACGACGCGCCCTCATCACTCAGGATCGGGTGACCGCGACGTCCCCAACGGCCCCACTTTGCCCCTGCGCACCGCTCGGCGTTCACGTACCCCGCCCCGGCCTAGTTCGTGCCGTCAGCGTGAACGATTGGATCGTCGTGTTGGCGGCATTGGTCGCGCTGATCATGACCGCGTAGGTGCCCGCAGTCCCGTGGGCGGGCGTGCCGGATAGCACTCCGGTCGCGTTGTTGAAGGACACGAAGTTCCGGAGGTGACCCGAGATCGAGGACGTCGCCGTCGGGTAGCCCGTCACCGTGACCTAGAAGCTGAAGCCGGTGATTCACCAATCGATGGGCAGTTCGGGTTTGAACTGGTGTTGTTAACTGAACCGCTGATCATGCGTGCCCACCACTCCTGAACTCCGCCCTGGGGTGCGGGTGTGCGGACGTAGTGCGACACAGCGTTGGGAGTGGCCGTGACGACCTCGAGGATTGCGGAAAGTGCCTGCTCGTGCACGTTTGGTGCGGCAGGGGCGTCAATGGAAGTGGGAATTTCCTTGGAGGAGTTCGTAAAGGTCGACTCGTTGATGTTCAGGTAGCGGCCGAGTTCGGCGGCCATTGAATTGCCAGAGATGCTGGCGCGTACGTCGAGATCACGGAGTGTGAAGTCGTTCGCGAGTGCGCTACTGCGCCGCGGAAAAAGGTGCCGTCCTTGGGGCGGCAATTCTGAGTTGCTCACCTTATTTCCCCGATCCGCCCCTGCGGAAAGAATTTCTAGTTGAATCTTTCACCGTTGTCAAATGGTTGTGATTGCCAAGTGAGTACGTAGCGATGCAACTTTGCTCGAAATGGCTGAATTGCAGGAAATAAAGTGCTGAGTTTCGATGAATCACTCCATTCAAACGCCTCGTCAATTCTCTCAAAATGATGGGGTCGACGACTTTTTGAAGAGGTGCACGCCCGGCTGCACCGGTCGACTCTTCGCGCTGAAGTCGTAAGTCCAAGATTGAGGCAACTGTTCATCGCGCAAGGTTCATTCCAACGAGGTCACTGCCAACATTCGTTGACACCAGGAATCTACCCAAAGTGACTGGGGAAGCGATCGCGATTCCGTAGAGTTCTTGGCCGATTGCGGAACGCCCCAGTCGTGGGTTAGTGCCCCTTTGCTTTTTTCTTCAGAATGCTGAGACACTATGCGCCGGTTCAGACTGTGAGCGGTGATGTGGTGGACGAGAGTCCAGTGCCCGACGCTGTGATTGTGTCGGACTGCGCGGTGTTGTCGCCGAAATAGCCTGTTGCGACGCCTAACGCGTTCGTCGTCACTATCAAACTCGTCAAAGCGTTGGCCCTACGGACGCCATTCGAAGTGGCGAAGTACCCCCACTCGAATTGGCGGGTGTCAGCGCCACGCCGATGGTGTGGACGGCTTTGCCGTACCGGTCTTCAAGTTGGACGGTCACCGTCGTGTTCGTCGACGTGCACACCGTCGGATTCGTCGGGCTGAG
>PLZP01000045.1 GCA_003152215.1 Acidimicrobiaceae bacterium
CGATGTTGGCGACCGTCGCTTCGGTCGTGACGCCGTAGGCGTCCTCTAAGAGCGCCGGCTGTGCGAGTTGTTCACGCCGCAGTATCTCGTAGATCCGAGTGACCCGCTCCTCGAGCAGTCGTCGACGACCGGCCTTGCGCAGCGCCGTCTCGATGCGGGCCTTGGTCAGCGCGTCGGGCCCCGAAAGCTCTGTGCCAAAGGCCTCTAGGGCTCCCGGGTAGTAGTCCTTCAGGGCAGAGCGAAGCGTGTTCACCTGGCGTTGGCACTCCCAGATCGTGTTCTGGTGGTTGCGTGCGAGCAGCTTGATCGCGTCGCTCAAGACACTGTCACCGGCGATCGCGCGGTGGTTGTGCCGGTCCGTGCGCACGAGGTCGGCGAGCACCTTGGCGTCGCCGGGATCGGACTTCGCGCCCGAGACATGGTGTCGCTCGCGATAACGAGACGCGGCCAGCGGGTTCACCGCGTAGACCTGGTAGCGCGCGGCGACCAGTGCCGTGACGAGGAGCCCTCGTTCGGTCTCAATGCCGACGATGACACTTTCGGCGTCGTTCTCCTCGCCCAGGTGCTCGGCGATCATCGCGTGCAGTTGTTGCACGCCGGCTAATGCATCGGGAATCCTCTTGCGAGCGAGAACGTCGCCCTCTTCGTCCACGATGCACACGTCGTGGTGGACCTCGGCCCAATCCACTCCAACAAAAATCATGTGGTCACCCCCATTCGTCGTCAATGAACCTCGAGGCGACGGTGGCGACCTAATGGACCAGTGCTCGAAGCACGACACCCCTCCAGCCTTCTCCGCCGTCCTCACCAACCGATCGGGGCACGCTCTCCGACTAGAGCTCAGCGCTCAGAATGTGATAGTGCTCACCGACCAGCGGTTCGGTGTCATCTTCTCAAAAGACGATGACGCACACCATTAGAATGTGCAGGTCCTAGAAACGAGATACGACTATTTCATTCGATTTCGAAAGAATGTTTCGACGAGTTGCTCGTCAACTCCGGGAACGACCAGATCGACAGTTCCGGAATTGAGCCCGCAGGTGATCACGACAAAGGAAGGCACTGCAATTGCTCCGAATGCCGTGCCACCTTTCTTGACGTTCGGCTCTCGATGATCTGCTGGCCTCGCTTCGACCCTTGAAGGAACAAAATCCAAACTAAGCGGCGCACGTCTGATACTCCAAAATGGTGACCATTCCGCTTGCCCAATTTGCAGCGTTAACGAACCTTGACTCAGTCGTTTTGGAAAGCCGTCTTCCGAACATCGCAGGAAGCAACTGACTCTACGAGCCTCCCCTTTGTCAAGAGCGTTAATGTCATCACTGCTGTCGAGTTTTCCGCCAGGTCGGAGCAATCGAGAGGGGTGACGAATTATTCCAGTGAAACTGTACGTTCCGGACGCATTCGGCGGTTTATTCTTGTCCACCACCACAGTCTGGCATTTGGGATCCGGAACTGCACCAGTTCCGAATACGCCAGTCGGAGAATCTGTAGGTCGGCCCTCCATCGCTGCCTTGATGCATGATGGGCACGTGAGCACTCACAAGGAGACACCAAAGCGTGGGGTCACTCGTCTGTCGATTCTTCTTTCTTGTCTGGTCGCATCTCTGGCTTCGTTTCTAACCGTTGTATCGGAGATGCCCTCCGCGGCTACAACGACTCGAGGTTCGCACTTCTATCTTCCGGGGTCGATGGTTACCAACGGCACGGAAGTGTGGGTCGCGAATGAGACTAGTAGTGAGAACGGGGGTTTTGGTTCCGTCACTGAATTGAGTGCGCGCAGCGGTGCTGTGATTCGAGTGATTCGGGCCAAGGACGATGCGCTGAACTATCCAACCAACATCGCCATTGGCGGCGGTCACTTATGGGTGGTCAGAGAAGGCGAGCTCGGCATCACGGAGTTGAACACTTCGAATGGTGCATTAGTGCGCGTGATCAAACTGAAAACCAACGGCTTCGGAGATCCGGGTGTCATCGCTGCCAATAACAAAGATGTATGGGTCGCCATTGAGTCTGGCAACGGGTGGGTTACCGAACTCAACTCTGCCACTGGTGCAGTAATTCGAATCGTCAAGGCCAGAGCTGACGACTTCGACGTCTCGGATGCCATTGCAATCACTGGGTCTCGACTTTGGGTTTCAAACAACAGTGGCAACTCCATGACGGAGTTGAACGCTACGAATGCGAAACTCATCCGGGTTTTGAGAACTCAGGCAGGTCTCTACGGGAAATATATGATCACGAGCAGAACGCAACTATGGACGGCGAATCCAACTGGAAACTCAGTTGTCGAGTTGAACGCATTGAACGGTTCCGTTGAACGCGAATTCGAAGCCAAAGCGGACCGGTTCAACGCCCCGGTTGCGATGGGAGTGGATGGCGAACATTTGTGGGTCGCGAACCTCCAGGGAAATTCGGTTTCTGAACTCAATGTGGCCACCGGCGAGCCGATTCGCGTGTTGAAATCAAAACATGAGTTCACCAAACCTGATGGGATTGTCGTCGCCGATGGTCGTGTTTTCGTGGCGAATATGGCCAGTAATTCGATTTCCGAACTTAGTGCTTCCAGCGGCTCATTAATTCGCATCATCCACTAGATCACCCCTCACGAAACTTCATCGACTCAACTCCCAAGGACAAACTCGCCAGTCGGAGGTTGTGTAGGTCCCCGACATCAACTGTCAGCCTCAGTGATCAGTTCGTCGCGCAGTACGTCAAAGGCTGTCTATTCTCGGCGAACTCACGAGCTTTTGTGGATGAATGGGTCTTTGTCTTAATGTGCTAATGTACTAATACATGAGCACCGAAAATGCAATGATTCATTTCCGATTGGAACCTCGATCGGGGGTACCTGCCTACCGCCAACTTTACGACCAGGTCCGACAAGCTGTCAGCTTGGGCCACCTCAAACCAGGGGATCAACTCCCACCCGTTCGCGAGGTCGTTAGGCAGGTCACGATAAATCCAAATACCGTCCACCGGGCGTATCGAGATCTCGAGACAGCGGGAATCGTCGAGGGACGACCTGGTCGCGGAACTTTCGTCGTAGAGGTGCCCGCGCCCTCGACGACTCCCGAGCGTCAGGAGGAGTTGCAGAAGGATCTTGTCGCCTGGATCGACAGCGCCCGCGCCGCGGGGATGAACGACGACGCGATTTCTGCTCTTGTTTCACTCTCGATGCGAATTAAGACGGTCGCGAAGGAGAAGGTCGTCTTATGAACACACCGACGCCCGCTGTCGAGACAGCCGGACTCGGAAGACGGTACCGACGAACGTGGGGACTTCGCGACTGTACTTTTGCATTGCCTCAAGGACGCGTCGCGGCACTCGTCGGGCCAAATGGTGCCGGAAAGTCGACACTTCTTCGAATGCTCGCTGGGATCAACGCGCCCAGCGAAGGAGTGGTCACGGTGCTCGGTAAGTCGCCGCGAACTCAAACCGCCGACGCTCTCTCTCGTACGGCGTACCTTGATCAAGATCGTCCTCTCTACAAGGACTTTCGGGTTGAAGAAATGCTCAGGTTTGGAAGCGAACTAAACCCTCGCTGGGATAATGAGAGGGCGCGGCGTCATCTCGAAGAGCTCCGTATATCTCAAGCTTCTCGGGTTGCACAATTGTCCGGAGGACAACAGGCCCAAGTTGCTCTCACAATGTGTCTCGCGAAGCGGCCGGAGTTACTTCTTCTCGATGAACCCGTCGCGGCTCTCGATCCGCTCGCACGCGAAAATCTAATGCAAATCCTGCTTCAATCCGTCGCAGATGACAACACGACCGTGTTGCTGTCTTCGCACGCCGTCACGGATCTCGCGACAATCTGTGATTACGTCATCATCTTGTCGGCGTCGCGCGTTCAATTTGCTGGCGAACTCGACCACGTGCTCGGCGTCCATCGAATCCTTGTTGGGCCGACCGGCTCGGTGTCGGCGACGCTCGACGGGGCAACTGTCATCTCGTCCATCACCGCTGGACGCCAAACTACGATGCTCGTGCGCGCCGAGCAACCAATAATCAATCCTTTGTGGGAGGTCTTCGAGCCCAATCTGGACGAGATCGTGCTCGCGTACCTGCGTGCAGACGCGTCGTCGGCACGGCCACAAAATGAGCCCATGTCTCGTAGAGAACGTAAGTCGCGTAACTCAAATCGGATCATCCAATGACCTGGGCCGCGTGGCGCGTACAACGCTCACAGATCATTGCCGCAATGGGTGTGGTGTTGGTTTTTGCTCTCTGGTTGTTGATCTCCGGTGTCGTGACGGGTCACAGTCAGACGTTCAAGTACTGGACCGACGCCGACATTTACGTGTTGTACGCACTTCCGGGCGTTCTTGGCCTGGCACTCGGCGCGCCACTTATCGCGAGCGAGTGCAGCCTGGGGACGAATCGTCTCGCCTGGACCCAAAGCGTCACGCGAATTCGCTGGTTAGCTTTCAAGTTTCTCGTCGGCGGGGTCGTCACCGCTGGCATCGTGATCATCCTCGGATTTCTCCTCGAATGGTGGACCGGAGCAGTTTCCGTTTCGGCGCTCACCAACTCGGGCGGCTTTTCCGCGGTGCGCATTCAACCAACCGACTTCGACCTTACGGGGATCGTCGTCATTGGCTATGCCCTGTTTGCGTTCTCTCTCGGTGTCGCTTTAGGTGCGGTAATCCGTCGGCCCGGCTGGGCATTTGCGCTCGGGATACCGATCTTCGCCGCAGCGCGGATCGTCGTTCAAGGGTCGCTACGTGCGCACTTGGTGGCGCCCGCAATCTTCACCAATCTCACTGGGCTTTCATTATCCACTCTGGCCGTCAACCGCGGCTGGCAGCTTCACTCCACGTTGCTGCCAGCGAATCGGCTGAGTCCCCCTCCCGGCAGGACCTGGGCGTGGTCGGACTACACCAAGAGCTACGACGTGTGTCGAGGTAAACCGAACCTGTCGAACGCCGGCGCAGCTCACTGCGCGGCTTTGTCCCATCTGCATTTCGTCGTTCAGTATCAGCCGGACAGTCACTACTGGGCGCTCCAAGGAATTGAGACGGCAATTTTTCTCGGTCTTGGACTTCTGTTGTTGGGTCTGACAGTCATGAAATTGAAGAGTTGGCGAACCTGATGTCGATCGGGATGGAACACCGGCGACTATGACCTGGGTCGCTTGGCGCGTCCAACGACTGCAGTTTCTGACAGCCGCTGGTGGGGTGCTCGTCATCGGACTTTGGTTGACGGTGAGTGGCCACTTCGGTGACTCTTCTTGGTCGCAGTCGACAAACAAGGGCGACATTTTTGCCCTCACCGCACTCCCGGGTCTTTTTGGTCTCGCACTCGGCGCGTCACTCATTGGCGAGGAGGTCAGTAACAAAACGAATCGACTCGCGTGGAGTCAAAGTATCTCTCGGACCCGCTGGCTCTCGCGCAAGTTCGCGGTCGGGACCGTCGCCGTCGGTGTTCTTATGTCGGTGCTCGTACCAATTCTCAATTGGTGGACAGGTGCCGTGAACTTAGGTCTCAACATCCAGCCCAAGCTCTTTGACATCACCGGTGTCGTCGTCGTCAGTTACGCGCTGTTCGCTTTTATGTTGGGGGTTACTCTCGGCGCGATTATCCGGAAACCCGCGTGGGCGTTCGCGGCCGGTGTCCCGGTCTTCGGGTTCATTCGATTGGTTGTTGGTGGACTGCGATCAATGCTCGCGTCGCCTGCCTCATTGATACAGCCATTCCAAGAGTCTCCGCCGAATGGCTGGGTGCTTCATTCTGGCTATCTTCCTCTTGGGCGGACGAGTCCGGCGCCTGGACGTACGTGGTCAGGAGATGCACAACAAGTCGATTCGTGTTTCAACCGAGTGTCTTCGCTCGCGGGACAAGCGCACTGTGCGCTTGTCGCTCACCTCCACTGGGTTTGGCAGTATCAGCCTGAAAGCCATTACTGGCCGCTTCAGTGGACGGAGACGGGCATTTATGTTGGACTCGCCCTCGTCTGTTCCGTCGCCACGTTGATAAAAGTTCGTGGTTGGCGAACTTAAGACAGCTAACTCCCTATTTGACAGTGCGGTCACATTAGGTTGCACTCTTGTCACGTCGGGCCGGCGAATGCATCTCGCACATACGCGTCGGTTGTCGATTTCAGATTTGGGACTGGATGATCGCAACAACTTCATCGCCTCTATAGCCCTGGCTGCGCGCGTACTCCATTAGCTCGTTGATACGTCTTTGTAGATTGCTTTTGCTTGGCGATGCCACCACACGGATGCCGCGTCCTCTAGTGAAATCGAGCAGACCTTCATCTCTCAAGATGTGGAGAGCGCGAGTGACGGTGTTCTTGTTCACTCCTAATACGTCAGCCAAGTCAATAGCCGAAGGGAGTCGCTCGCCGGGAACCGCTTCGCCATCGGCGATCGCTCTTCGAATCTCTGCGGCGACCTGTTCATAGAGCGCAACGGACTCGTCTTTATTCACTTCTTGAATGTTCATAGATACTATATTTGATAGTATCATTCTGTGAGGACAAATACGGTGACAATTGCAACTTCGCGACCCGACGCTTCACCAGATTTTCCTGACGCCGCTGAACTTCTCATCGAAGAAGCTCGACGCAAAGGTCGCCGTCGTCGATTACGAAAGGGCCTGCTCGTCCTCCTGGCTTTGGTGGTCGTGCTCGCTCTTGTGATTTTCGCAGTTGGGACAGCGCACTTTGGTGCATCGAAGCCCACAAACAGCAATGCTGCACCGCCAATTGGCGCCAACCTCACCTCCGTTGTCGTTCCGCACTTCGACGGGCCGGTAGCGATGGCAGTAAGTGGCGGCAACGTGTGGGTCGTCAACGAGGTGGGTAATTCGATAACTGAGTTCAACGCAACGACCGGTTCACAGGTGCGCATCATTAACGCCCAAGCCGACGCGTTCCATCATCCCGACGGTATCGCCGTGCAGGGTTCGCGAGTGTGGGTGTCGAACAGTAATGAACAGCTCGGCATGGGGGGAGGAAACTACGACACGGCAAAGTACAGTTCCGTCACCGAACTGAACGCAAGGAATGGCTCACTGGTGCGAGTCATCAAAGCGCCAGCCGATCAATTGCTTGAACCCGGTCCAATAGCGGTCAGTGGATCGCACGTCTGGGTACTCAACCAAAACGCCAGTTCGTTCTCGCCATCGACGCCGGGTAATTCGCTCATCGAACTCAATGCGAGTACCGGCTCGCTCGTGCACGTCTTTAAGACCAACGTCGATGGACTCAATGGTGTTCTCAACCTGACAGCGACCACCAAAGACGTGTGGCTCACGAGTTCGAATGGCTCCGAGGGTTCCGTCACCGAACTCAATTCGAGGACGGGTTCACTGGTTCGGGTCATAGAGGCCAAAGGAAATGATTTAATTGCCCCCGACCCCATCAGTGTGAATGGATCCCACGTCTGGATCGGCAACATTCGAGAGGGAAGCAACAAACTCACCGAGCTCAACGCTCGAACTGGTTCCTTAATTCGGGTCATAAAGGCCAAGGACGACGAATTCAACGGACTGCTCGGCGTTGTCGCTCAGAATTCTCACGTTTGGGTTACAAACGGTGAAGGGTACGAGAGCGGAGGTGAAACGAATTCAGTGACCGAACTCAATGGACGAACAGGATCGTTAGAGATGATCATCAAAGTGAAAGACCATGGCCTCTACGGACCCACCGAAATAGTCGCAAGCGGCTCGAATCTGTGGGTTCTCAACGTGGACTCCGTTTCCGAACTGAACCAAAGGAATGGATCGCTAATCCAGGTCGTCAAGTAGGGACACCCGCAGGCGCGATTGTCAATGAGAGGCTGGAGAACACGCGCCCATGCAGAGTGGAATCCCTAAGGCGTCAGGCCCTATTTGTTGAGCCGCCAGTGCAACGCACCGGTGACGTTAGAGGGCATAACCCCAAGCGTGGTGAGGATGTACCAAGTCCAAATTCACTCGGAGCCAGTCGATCTGTTGAGGACTAAGGAGCGGAAGAACTCGATCGAAGTCCGCCTGATCTTTTTCTCGGAGTCCCCTGGCCTTGAACAACAACGCCACTTCAGGCGACATGTAGGGAATCCCGTCCGCTGAACGGCGAATCAACAGTGAGTAGGGCATTCGGATTCTCTCGTCGCGGCGACAGATCCATTCCGACCCGCTATGCGGTTCTCGAAAGACATCGAGGTGATATTCACCCGTCTTGCGATCGCGGAGCCAGGTTTGGAAGGTGGAGGCAAATGCGTCACTAGTTAGTGGCCATCGCCGGCCGGAATCAACGACGTCAAAGTCGTAGTTGGCGAAACACTCTCGAATCACTTGGAAGTCTTCAACTGGTACTCCAATCTCAATGTCGTCATGTTGCCGAGACTCTTGGCCAACAAACAAATCGATTGCCCACCCCGCGACGACATACCAACGTGCGCCCGTGCCAGAGAGTCGTGACGCGACCTCCTCCGGAGTCCAAGGGTCCCAGACAACATGTTTGTCGAGTAGTTCACCCTCATTAGCTATTTCCGGATCCACCACGTCATTCTGTCAGCGCTTCGTCACCACTTTTAGACATGTCGCGCCAGGTCCGATACAAGGATTCCCACCAATTCACGAATACGATGTTGTCGTGAATTGCTCATACGAATGGAGAGGAGTGATTCACAACTCCGAGGTGTTAGATCTTCATAACAATGCTTTCCAACCGGGAGTCGTTGGTCAAAACGAGACGAACTGGAAATACCTGCTCGAGCGATTCAGTCTTGGATGGGTAACGGCCAGAGACGAAGATCAGTTGCTCGGATTTGCCAACGTAATTTGGGACGGCGAAGCGCACGCTTGGATTCAAGATGTGATGGTTCATTCGGCGTCGAGGAACCTAGGAATTGGGTCTCAATTGGTCGCCGTAGCGCGCAAGGAATCGAGAGACGCTGGTTGCGAGTGGCTGCACGTTGACTTCGAGGAAGCGCTCAGCAAATTCTACTTCGGCACTTGTGGATTCACGCCAACCACTGCGGGATTAATTCGACTTCGGTCGTGACCAAGTACGCCTTTGGGCAAGTGCTCGCCTCAAAGCGGTACTCGCATTCACAAGCGCTCGCGAATCAGGGCATCAGTGATTACTTTCACGATTTCGTCGACGTTGGTCTCCGTCGTATTAAATGTCCACTCGCACGAATCGATGTCAGGAAGCAGTTGAAGGAATCGTTCGTACGCTGTTCGCAGAAATAGTGGGTCTTTGGAGAGTCCACGTTGCGAATCTCCTGCTACTCGTTCTAGTGCAACATCGTAAGTAGTGAGAAGCATCACTCTGCGTACTGACATGCCGGACGGGACCTGACGCATTAAGGCAGAGACTTCGTCCGGAGAGTAGAAGGGTCCGTGCGCAATTACCACGTCTTTGCCAGAGGAAAGCAATTCACCCACCCGGTCACTGTGCTCCTCTCTAGCGTTATCCCAAATTCGTTCAGGTTCCTCTGTCGAAGCATCAAACGTCGCGACGATGTCATCAAGGTCTGTAATGGCGACTGATTGGCCTGCGGCAATCAGTCGATTCGCAAGTGCGGCTGAGACGACGCTCTTGCCTGATGCGATGGGACCGGTAATGACTATCAATTGAGTCACTGGACGGAATCCTTCAATCGTGCCATGTCTGCATTATCGTTCACTGCGCGAGTGAGAATCTTGGTACTTCGAAAGTTGGTTCGTTCAACACTCAGCGACTCAAGTGCCGTTGTCGATTGCGAACGAACCGTAATACTTGTTCAGTTTGTTGGCGATAATCATGCGCCCAGGATCTTCCTCTAGAACCACCACGGCCAGGAACGAAACTAAATGGAGGGCGAAAGCCCGAGCCATACTGACGGGTGAACTGTCACTTGGTTTGGCGAGTGTGGCAGCCGGCAATGAACTTCCAGGGTTTGGCAGATATTCGTCAAGAATTCGAACGTTGGTATGAGGTGCGAGCATTGAGAGGACTCGATAGAAGTTATAAATCTGCACAAATTCCGTGGCAAAGAGCTTTTCCGAGCGCCCGGACTCAATGCAGAACTCTGAAGTGGACCCCATCCCTTGGA
>PLZP01000067.1 GCA_003152215.1 Acidimicrobiaceae bacterium
GTACTTGCCGGTGAGCAGTCCCGACGCGAGCGGAGACCAGATCGTCGTGCCAAGGCCGATGTCCTCGTAGAGGCGCTTGTACTCCTTCTCTACGCGGTCGCGGTGAAAGATATTGTACTCCGGCTGTTCCATCAGGGGCTTGTGGAGATGGTGCTTCTCCGCAATGTCGTAGGCGGCGCGAATCTCGTCGGCGGTCCACTCCGAGGTACCCCAGTACAGAGCCTTGCCCTGAGTGATCATGTCGCTCATTGCCCAGACGGTCTCTTCGATTGGCGTCTTCGCGTCGGCGCGGTGGCAGTAGACCAGGTCGACGAAGTCGAGTCCGAATCGCTCGAGTGAACCATCAATTGCCTGAGAGAGATACTTGCGATTGAGGGTGTTGCGCATGTTGGGCACGTCGTCGAGACCCCAGAACAGTTTCGTCGAGACGACGTACTCGTGACGCTTCCAGCCGAGTTCGCGAAAGGCCTCGCCCATGACGCGCTCGGACTCGCCACCGGCGTACGCCTCGGCGTTGTCGAAGAAGTTGACGCCGGCCTCCTTGGCCGCGTTGAGACACTCGGCAGCCTGCTTCGCGGTTTCGATCTGATCCGCGTTCGCGAAGGTGACCCAACTGCCGAACGACAACAGACTGACCTTGAGGCCTGAGCGGCCCAAGCGGCGGTATTGCATTTCAGCCATGGTTTCTCCTAGGTAGCAAGTAGTGAATGAGAGGACGGATCAGTCGGCATCGGGATTGCGCGGGATATCGGGCCACTCGTCGAAGGAGATCGGCTGCTCGTTCTTCGGTCGCTTGACGAGCATGACCACGCCCGCGATGCTGGCCGCGACGACGAGCAGGAACATGACTTTCAGCAGTGACTTGAGTGCGCCCACGATTCCAAGTTAGTGGGTGTCACCTCTGGACGTTCCTTGGATTCGCGGTAGGATGGTCGCGTGACAATTGGCCGGAGCGAGCTTCTACTTCGATAGGGGTGAGTTCTGCTCGCCCCGCCCCCCGCCTAGGCGGGGGTTTTTTTGTTTCTCGCTCGAGCGATGGAGAGGATGGACCCGGTGAAGGACAACCAACAGCCCAGCCCAATGGCGTACGCCAAATATCGAGCGACGGTGCCCGTTGACCTACCGGACCGCACGTGGCCGAACAACCGACTCGTCAAGGCACCGCGCTGGTGCAGCGTCGATCTGCGCGACGGCAATCAGGCGCTGATTGACCCGATGGACCTCGATCGCAAGAACGTGATGTTCGCCCAGTTGATCGAGATGGGCTTCAAGGAGATCGAGGTCGGTTTCCCCTCGGCGTCCCAGCCCGATTTCGACTTCGTGCGCCACATCATCGAGAACGACCTCATCCCCGAGGACGTCACGATTCAAGTCCTCACCCAGTGCCGCGAGGATCTGATTCGAAGGACGTACGAGTCGATCATTGACGCCAAGCGCGTCATCATTCACTTTTACAACTCGACGTCGACCCTCCAGCGCCGGGTCGTCTTCGGTCTCGACAAGGCGGGCATCACCAAAATCGCGACGGACGCCGCGGCGACCTGTCGCTCGCTCGAGTCCGTGTCGCCGTCGACAGCATTCTTTTATGAGTACTCGCCCGAGAGTTTCACCGGGACTGAACTCGACTACGCCCTCGAGGTCTGTGACGCCGTCATCGACGTCATTGACCCCACCCCCGAGCGACCGTTGATCTTGAACCTTCCCGCCACCGTCGAGATGTTCACACCGAACCTCTACGCCGACGCGATCGAATGGTTCCTTCGTCACATTCAGCGCCGCGACAGCGTCGTACTGTCACTCCACCCGCACAACGACCGCGGGACGGGCGTCGCCGCGGCCGAGCTTGGCGTGCTGGCGGGCGCCGATCGAGTCGAGGGGACGCTCTTTGGCAACGGTGAACGCACCGGCAACGTCGACGTGGTTAATTTGGCGCTGAACCTGTTCTCCCAGGGCGTTGACCCCGAACTCGACATTCGTGACATCGATAAGGCCCGTCACGTGGCCGAGTACGCCAACCGACTACCGGTGCACATGCGCCACCCCTACGTCGGCGAACTTGTCTACACCGCGTTCTCTGGCTCCCACCAGGACGCCATTAAGAAGGGCATGGTCGCGATTGGCGACACCTACGACGTCTGGGAAGTGCCCTACCTGCCCATTGACCCCAAGCACACCGGCCGCACCTACGAGGCCATCATTCGCGTGAACTCCCAGTCGGGCAAGGGTGGCGTGGCCTATCTTCTGAGCGCCGAGCATGGGCTTGACCTCCCTCGCGCGATGCAGGTGGAGTTCTCCAAGCAAGTGCAGGAACTCACTGAAGCGACCGGCACTGAGATATCACCCGCCGAGATCTGGGACGTCTTCACGACGACCTACCAGCCTGAGAACCCGAAGATCCAGCTGCTCTCGAGCGAAGTGTCGGCCGATCAGAACAGCACGCGGATTTTCGCCCAGCTCGTCGTAAACGGCCACCACCTCACCGTGAAGGGTGAGGGGAACGGTCCGATCGATGCACTGATGAGCGGACTTCGCACGGAGATGGACGTCAAGTTCAAGGTGCGCGACTACTCCGAACACGCGTTGACCGCAGGGTCCGAAGCATCCGCCGTGGCCTACGTCGAGGCCGAGGGCGAGGACGGTACGACGTGGTGGGGCGTGGGGATGAGTTCGTCGATTCTCGACGCATCACTAGAGGCGGTCATTTCTGCAGCAAATCGCCGTAGGTAGAACATTCCATCTGTAAACTGCATGAATGACCTTCCACTCATTCGCGATCTCGATGGGGTGGTTGGCGGTGGCGAGTGGCATCTTTGGCACGTCAATGCAGCTTCGAAGGGTCCGAACCCAAGGAGTTGAAGGGGTTTCGCTCGCCACGTGGGTTCTCTTCGTGTACATGGGCTGCTTCTGGATCACCTACGGCTTCGTTGTTGGTTCCGCCGAAGTGGTGCTCGGAAGTCTCCTCATCTTGCCAATGCAGCTCTCGATTCTGTTTCGCCTGGCGCCGTGGCGCCGGTTGGCGGTGCCGGCCCGAGCGCTCGGCTACTTCACACTCTGTTGCGTCGTGCCGACGATGCTCTGGGGCTGGGCCGGGGGAGTCTTTGGCACCGGCATCGCCATGACCATCAATCGCGCACCGCAGTTAATCGAACTCATCCGCCACGACGACGCATCGGGCGTCTCATCGGCATCGTGGTACATCGGCGCGCTCGGCGCCACGATGTGGATCACGTTCTACGTCGGTGCCGACCTCTGGGCTGCGCTTACGGCGACGGCGTTCGCCGGAGTTGCGAACTTGAGCATTGCGTCGCTGGCGACGTGGCGGCACACGCAGTTCCGACGAAACATGGTGGCCGAAGAGGTTTTCGCGGCCTGACGACGCAGTGCGGTTCTTGCCGCACGGTGTTCGTAGGATTCGAACACGAGAACGCCCCGACCCTCTCGCCGAACGCAGGTACCCGTGACTTCGAAGCAACTAGACGACGCGCTCACGATCAGTGACGAGTGGCGCCGAGTACTGAGTCTCCGCGAGCTCATGGAAACTCGGTTGCAACAGGCCGATGTACTGGGCGACACGATTGACGTCGTCGCAATCGGCAAGGCGTCGCGGACAATGGCGAACGCCTGTCGCGAGATCTTTGGCGATCACATACGGCGTGCGTTCCTTGTCGTCGACGAAGCGGACGCGAGTGATGGACCTACTTCAGACGTGGTCGTTGGCGAACACCCACTGCCGGGCGCGGGAAGCGTGCGCGCCGGCGAACGACTGCTCGAATTCCTGGCGGAGCCCACTGATGCAACGTGCACAGTATTCCTCGTCTCTGGGGGAGCATCGAGTCTCTGCGCTCGCCCACAGCCGCCGGTTGACGTTGACGATCTCCACGAGTTGTTCAATGCGGCACTCGAGTCGGGAGTTGACATCACCGCGTTGAACAAATTGCGAGCGGGCACGTCATCCATTGGCGGTGGAGCAGTACTGCGACACGTCCAGACGGTACGGTCAATCGCCTTGATCATGGTTGACAACGTGATATCGGGGGCACCGTGGGTCGCGTCGGCCCTCACCTACGAGTACGAGCCGAACGAGACCGACGTGACGGCGCTCTTGGGGCAGATTGATCGCCTGGCGACACCGCTCGCCACGAGAGTCTTCGAATCGAGAGAGCGGCGCAGTCAATTACTGCAACACTCGGTGACGACGGCGCACGAGAATCTCGTCGTCGCTCAGCCTTCGATGGTGCTCGACAGCGCGGCGCGTAGTGCAGAGCATCGGGGCTATCGCGTAGTCCAAATGGGTAGCGATCTGCACGGCGATGTGCACGACGTCGTTGATCACCTTTCGGAGACGTTGTCCAACGAACTCGTGACGCCCGGTCCGCTTTGTGTCCTTGGCGTCGGCGAGGTGACCGTGCAGGTTCGAGGTCCCGGCACCGGAGGGCGATGCCAGGAGTTCGCGTGGGCAATGGCCGAGGTGCTTGCTGCGCTCGAACGACCCGGCGTCTTTGTAGCTCGCGCGTCCGACGGCCGAGACTTCGTACCAGGTGTAGCTGGTGCGTGGGTCGACGCCTCCACCACCCGAAAAGCGCAATCACTGGGCATCGATTGGTTGGCCGTCTCGTTGCAGAACGACACCTTTAGTGGACTGTCGGCACTCGATCAATTACTGATTGGGACGAGCACCGGATGGAACCTCTGCGATCTCTATATCACGCTGTTCGAGTGACGTTAGGTTCGCAGCACGACGTTGAGGGGCTCTTCACCGTTCTGCATCCGGGCAATCTGCGTTTGTAACAGTCGACCCATTCGCGGCAGCGCCGCGGAGGTCGCGCCGCCCACGTGAGGTGAGATGAGGACGTTGTCGAGGGCGAAGAGGGGGTGACCCTCGGGTAGGGGTTCGGGATCGGTGACGTCGAGGGCAAGTCGGATTCGGCCCGTTCGTGCATGCGCCAGTAACGCGCTCGTGTCAGCGACCAGTCCTCGAGCCACATTGACGAGCAATGCCCCATCACGCATGGTCGACAAAAAAGCATCATCGACGAGGTGCGTCGTCTCGTGCGTTAGTGGCACGACGATGACCACGATGTCTGCGTGCGCCAACAACGAGGGCAGTTCGGTGAAGGCGTGGATGACTCCGGCGTCGTCAGAGCGACGCGTCCGCGCGACGCGTACGACGGTTGCCTCGAAGGCACGCAATTTCGACTCAATTGCCTTTCCGACACCCCCATGCCCGACGAGGAGCACGGTGCGATCCGCGAGACTCTCGTGCCAGGCCGGCGCCCAGTGGCCCTTCTCTGCGGCCCGCACGAAATCGGGAATGCCCCGTTGGGATGCGAGAATCAGCGCCAACGTCATCTCGCTTGTCGAGGTCTCGTGCACCGAGGCCGCGTTCGCGAAGACCATGTTTTTGGGCAGGACCTCGGCGACACCGTCGTAGCCGGCGGACAGGCCCTGCACGAGACGAACGTGGAGGCCCTCAAGCTTGACGAGAAAATCTCGCGCACCCATATACGGTGGCACGGCGATGTCAATGGTGTCCACCGGTGGCGGTCCGGTCATGTCCCATTCGATGAGATTGACATGACCGATATCGACGCTGAGCGCGTCGATGAACTCTTTGTTTGGCACTGTAACAGTCAGTCGGTTGTCGTTCATCGACGCAGACTAGGTGAACAGACTGGCGTACGCGTTCAACGCCGGTTGGCCGCCGAGGTGCGCGAAGAGCACATTGGCGTCAGGTTCGATCTCGCGTTCCTGCACCATGTGGATGAGACCGGCCAGTGATTTTCCTTCGTACACCGGATCGGTGATCATTCCCTCCAGCGAAGCGCCCAGACGCATTGCCTCCAATGTCCGGTGATCCGGAATCCCGTACGTGCCTGCATGGAAGCGACCATCGAGGATGATCTCTTCGTCAAGGATGTCGCGTTCGACACCGATCATTGTCGCGGTGTTTCGAGCGATACGCGCGATTTGTTCCCAGGTCTCCTGAGGCTTGGCGGATCCGTCAATGCCAATGACCTTGCGCGGAAGGTCATTCACCGCGAATCCCGCGATCATCCCGGCCTGGGTGGAGCCAGTCACCGAACAAACGAAGATGTAGTCAAAGCCGATGCCGAGCTCAGCCTCTTGTTGTTCGAGCTCCAATGACCATCCAGCGAACCCGAGCCCACCGAGCGGGTGGTCAGAGGCTCCAGCGGGAATGGCGTAGGGCTTGCCACCGCGCTCCTCGATCTCTCTGATCGCACCTTCCCAACTCTCTTTGAAGCCGATCCCGAATCCAGCGTGCACGAGACGCACGTCAGCGCCCATGAGACGACTCAGCAGAATGTTGCCCACACGGTCGTACGTGACATCGGGCCAGTCGACCCAGCTTTCTTGAATGAGTACACATTTCAGTCCAGTCTTGGCTGCGGCCGCGGCGACTTGACGCGTGTGATTCGACTGCACACCGCCAATCGACACAAGCGTGTCGCAACCTTTGGCGATTGCATCTGCCACTAAGTACTCAAGCTTTCGCATCTTATTGCCGCCAAAGGCAAGACCCGAATTCACGTCGTCGCGTTTCGCCCACAACGACGCGCCTTCAAGATATTCGGTCAATCGATTGAGTCGCTGAATTGGCGATGGTCCAAACATGAGTGGGTAACGCGGAAATGAGTCGAGCGGCATTGGACCTCCAAAGCGTCAGTGTGAATCTGAACATATCGCAGCATGGGAAGAGCCATCCGGGAGTGCGGGTTCACGTCGGCCCA
>PLZP01000016.1 GCA_003152215.1 Acidimicrobiaceae bacterium
TGTAAAGACTCACCACCTGTGTCCCAAAGTGGCCTCGGTAGTTATGCGACATCTTTCCTCCTAGGTTTGCCGTTGGGCATGGCCAGCGCTCCGAACTCCTTGGAGCGATCGTGGCGTGCTTTGTGGGTTCGGATGAGTTTGCCGTCGATGGTGACCTGGACTGTATCGCCGACAATGCGCACTCCCGCGATCATTCCTCTGTAGGGGTTGCCGGCTCGATAGGCGACGCCGGCGAAACTGACCGCGCCTTGATTGTCGACGCTGCGCAGCACCTCGTCACCCTTGGTGGGTCGAGCGGCCGGCGGCCGGTCGGTGAACGCCTCGTCGGCTTCGGGCAGGTGGCGCTTGGCGTGGGTGGCAATCACGACGCCGTTGTGAGCCACGTTGAGCAGTCCTCCCTCGCTGGCGACCTCGACAGTCTCTCCGACAAAGGCTTTGCCGACGTGGTAGCGAAAACGCAGCACCGAGACTCTTCCCTTCTCGTCGACGACGCGACGCAGACACTTCGCGGCGACGACCTCGTGTTGCTTCGTCGTGACCTCACCGTCAATCACTTCGAGTGCGTCGCGCCGTCGTAGTTCAAAGCGTTTGCTCGGCGCCACGTCGCCCAGTGATTGGTGGGGTCGTTGCGTGTTGTAGTCGCGCACCCAGTTGTCCAGGGCGATCTGCGTCGCTTCAATGGTGTCAAAGGTGTTGAGTTCGAAGAACTCGCGACGCATGGTGCGGTGCAGTCGCTCGACCTTGCCGGTCGTGGTTGGCGAGTAGGGACGGGTGAGTCGATGCTTAATGCCGTTGTTCAGACAGATCCGATCAAAGAGCACGTTGGTCGGTCGGTTCTGGAGTTTCCCCGTGAATACCTTGCCGTTGAGTTCTTAAGCGATGTCAAGTCCTATTTCGTGTTGTTCTATCCTTTTTCTTGGGACGAGTCGATCGACGGAGCGCCTGGCGACTCCTTTATTCGACGGCTCGTCCCTCTGTTAATTGTTCTGCGCTGAGCACGGATCGCTTCGTGCACGCTGTAGTGCTTCGCAACGATCTCTCGTCCCCGTTCTTTGGTGATCGGGGTGCCGTCGAGGTCGCGAATGACGTAGGGCGTGCCGGCGCGCCAACAGCTGATGATCCTCGTGAGGAGCGTTGCGCTCACGTGACAAAGCGCCGAGTTGTGGTGCTTGCCCTCGGTCACCATGAGTCGGTGATAGCGCTGGGCCAGAGTCGGATCGACGCGGCGAGCCCAGTCCGCGGCCATGAAGAGCGCCTCGCGCAACGGCGCGTCACCGGACTTTGTGGGGCCGCCGTGTCGACCGTGCACGCCCGAGGCGCTGAGCGAGGGCACGAGTCCGCTGTAGGACTTCGCGCCCGCGAGCGAGCGAAACCTATTCGGGTCGCCCAAGCGCGCGAGGATCTGCGCCCCGTTCACGGTTCCGACGCCCGGCACTGACGTCATGATGCCCAGGGGGTCCAGCGCCTTCAAGGAGACCACAATTCGCTCTTCGAGTTCGTGGATCTCACGACAGAGCGCGAGCGCGAGGCGCGCCTCAACGGCGATGTCATCGGCCAGTTCGGCGAAGTCGAGTTCGCCGTCCCAAAGGGCGATGGACTCCTCGGCGGCCGCGAGGATTTGGAGGGCTTCGCTCTCGCCGCACTTGCCGTGGGAGTAGCGCCAGATCAACTTGATCAGCCGAGCTCGTCCCAGGCGCCGTAGCGCGTGCGGATCGGCGTAACCGCCGGCCAGCAGTCGCAGTGACCTGTTGCTGATGAGGTCCCCGCTGAAGGCCGCGTGCCAACTGGGACCGAGTAGCTCGAGGTAGGCGTCGAGGCGCGCGGCGATGACAGTGCGACGCTTCACCAACGAGGCACGCAGCTTGGTGATTCTCCGTAACGGGTCGGCCGGTCCGAGACCCTCGAGCGAATGAAGTCCCTCGGGATGCAGCAACGGCACCCGCGCCAAGATCCTCGAGTCGAGCCGGTCGGACTTCGTGTGTTTGGAGTAGTAGTCGCGCAAGTCCGCCGATTGTTCGGGTGGCACCATGACGACCACGGCGCCGCGAAGCTGGAACCAACTCGCGAGCGGCACCCAGGCGTTGCGTGTTGGCTCCATCACCACCGTGAGTTCACCGTCATCCGGCAGCGACGACCACAGCGATTCGAGATCCGTAGTCGTCGTTCGAAACTTGCGCGCGCTCCACAGGAACTCACCGCGTTCGTCGGTCAACGTCGCTTGGTGGGCGGCTCGACAGGCCACGTCGATTCCCAATATCAGTCTCGTCATTGCAATCCTTTCCTAGTAGTTGAACCTGACGGACAGCAGCGACGAGGAAGAACCGCACCGGACATTCACTAAGAGGGATCCGAACACCGAGGTGCCGGTCACCGAGTTCTCAATAGGGCGTGCCTTCCCCGGCGTTGCTCCTATCCGCCCCGAGAACAACAGGCAAGAAGTCGCGCACAGCACGCGCTCCGATCGGTCAGTATCAGTGACGGACAGGCGCCGGGCACCCTCAATCTTCACGCAGCCGGCCGGACCGTGTGAAAGGTTGCGGGTCGCCAATCATCTTGAATATCGGTCAAGATCTCCTCGGGCACGCCGTGGCGCTCTAACGCCAAGAGCAGCGCGTCACAGACCGGCTTGGCGGTCGCGCGAGGGACCAGCTTGGCGCTGACGCAGAATCGACTGTGGTCGTCGATGCCGGTGATGCAGTGCAGTTGCGTGCCGTCGCTGAGATAGATCCGACTGACGACGTCCATCTGCCAGAGCTCCATGGACTTGGTTCGCTCCCAGCGTTTGTAGCTCTCCTTGGATCGCTTGCGCGGCACCGGGACAATCAGTTCGTGACGCACGAGGGCGCGATAGATCGCGGCGCGCGACGGNNGCCTCGATGACCGGGTCCATCTGGTGGGGACACGTGTCGGGTCGGGTCGACTGGGTCACCAGCGCCTCGAGGCCGCCGTTGGCGTAACGAGTCAGCCAGCGGTGCAGTGTCCTGCGATCGACACCGTAGTGCTTGGCGACCTCGGTGATCGTGGCCCCTGAATCGAGCACCTCGCGAACTGCTTGATAGCGCTGCTCAACCATTGAAAGCTCCACCAACATTGCTGCCTCCCCACGCTCTGGACTGACATCCAGACAAGGCGAGAATCGTTGTGGGGTCAATGGGACAGGTGGAACGGGTGGGACAGATGTCCCGAGGCCACTCAACTGTGCGACAGATGTCCCGAGGCCACTGTGGCAGAACTACCGAGGCCGGGCCGAGTAGTGAGACA
>PLZP01000123.1 GCA_003152215.1 Acidimicrobiaceae bacterium
CGAGGCCGGGCCGAGTAGTGAGACAGATGTCCCGAGGCCAAAGTGAGACAGAACAGCCGCGTTACTACACTGTACTTGGGTGTCGTTTTGTGGAGACGAAGGGGATCGAACCCTCGACCTCAGGCTTGCAAAGCCCGCGCTCTACCAACTGAGCTACGTCCCCGGGGACCTCAGCCTACCAAGCGATCCCTATTCGGGCTGATGGCGTCGAACGGCGCGTTCACGTTCGCGGTCAATGCGAAGCAGTTGTCGCTGGACGTCGGCCCAGTGCAGCGGGGTCTCTTCGACGGGTTCCCCGCGCTCTTCGGAGTGAAAGAAGATCGTGAACGCAACCGCCCACATCGGCATATAACACCCGAGCTTCGCGATGAACCCCGCCAACTGTTGATCAAACAACGGCGACATGTGCAGCAACGCGTACTGGTGATGCAGCGCGGGGTAGAGGGAGTGCTGAGAAAAGATCCACACGAACGAGAGACTCGTCACGACGAGCGCCGACGCGAAGACGTAGCCCGCGCGACCGGCCGGAGACAGTCGACGCGCACCGGGCAGTACGCCGAGCGCGGGCAACCACAAGACGACACCAACGAACAAGACCGTCACGAGGGTCGCGTCGCGTCCGAACGTCGAGTGCGCTCCCCAGTCAACGACGGGTGTGGCGAGCGTCAACGTGCCTATGGCGGTCACGACAACGACCGCGACGCCCGGGTGCGCCAGTCGGCGCGTAATCGCGTCCACGAGGCGCGGATTTGTCAGTCTCGCCAACACCGGTGTCGGCGTCGCCATCAAGAGCATCGGCGCCACGAACAACATGATGACGAGTCGTTGCACCGTGGCGACGGTCAACGATACGGACGACGCGAGGTCCCCGATGGGCCAGATCGTCACGGCGAGTAGTACCGCGAGCGCGTAGAGCGCGCGTCGGCGAGCGAGTTTGTCGGTGACAACGAGGTGATGCGCGACACCGGCCGCAACCACGACCACTATCTCGACGAGGTGCCACTGGAATGGCAACAACGAACTCACTTCGCCAACGTAATACGACCCTCCTTTGCGGCACGTTTCAGTGCTGTGAAATCACTCAACGTCCGGTCACGGTACGCCAACGCGAAGGCGGCAAAGGCCTCGTCGGCAACCTCGGACTTGCCCAGGTAGCCGGCGATCTCGGCACCGCGACCGCTTCGAGAGTGCGCGCGCGCCAGTGTCCACGCACAGATCCGGCCGTACGTGACGAGGAGCCGCTCGTCCAGCTGGTCAATATTGATCGCGGCCTTGTTGTCGTAGAGCTGACGGACGTAGTAGTGACGTTCCTCTCCGTCTTTCTTTATTGAGTGCCAGCCGATGAACACGTCCGGCGTGGCCTGCATCTGACGTTGACCGAGGACGACGCGCTCCCCCGGCTTCACCAGTGGGGTCCTTCCGAGCGCCGTCGCCACGACCGAGGTCATGGCCTGCTTGATCTGCAGGAAGAAGGGGTCGAACTCGTCTCGTCCGAGCAGGAGCATGACGTAGCACTCGGTGCCCACGGATCCCACACCGACAATCTTGCGGGCCGCGTCGACGGGCGTGAACTGGGCGAGCAGGACCTGGCGGTCACGACTGAGGGTCTTGGCGTAACCCGACAAGAGCCGGTCCAGGTCGCCACGGGTCAGATAGCCCGGCGCGTTGAGCTCTTCGAGTGGTACGAGGAGCGGCGGCTTCGAGATAATGCGCGGACCGCGCTTACCATCGACCACGAGACGGGCGTACGCCTTCTGGGTGTCGCGGCCGGTCGCGTGCGCGACGACGCTGTCGACTCGATGAAGGGCGTTGGCGTTGAAGAAGCCGCCCAGGTCCGTCACGACCGCGTCGATGTCCAACGTGGCGTACCAGACGCTGAGACGAGTCTCGCCCGCGAAACGCCGCACCGCGAGGCGATACTCGCGGGCTGCACCGAACGCAATCCGCTCCTGTTGCGCGTTGGTGTGACCGAGGTGCGACGACGCGACGGCGAGTGACGCGACGAGTCGTTTGACGTCCCACTCGAAGGGCCCTACGTCAGTCTCGTCAAAATCATTGACGTCGAAGACGGGGTGGCGCTCGGGTGAGGAGAACAGATTGAAGTTGGCGAGGTGGGCGTCACCGCATATTTGAACCTCGAGCGCGGAACTTGATCCTCTCGCGAGGTCGTCCGCCATCAAGAGCGCGTTGCCTCGATAGAACGAGAACAGATCGGTGAGCATGCGTGCGTAGCGAAGCCCGACCAGGTCGGGTCGACGCGTCATGCTCTGCCAGATGAGTCGCTCCACGGGGTCGTAGGCCGCGTCACGGTCAGCGAGTTTCGCCAACGCGCCGCGCGAGATTGTTTCGCGCATCGCCTGACCCTGCGCCTTCGCGTCGGCCGGTGAGGGTAGTGGGTTCTTCGCCATGGTCAGGCCAGTTTCGCAGTCTTGACGCCGCTCCGTTCCCCGCGAAGTCGAGGCCCCGCCCGGCTCACGATGAGTACGCCCAGTATCAGATCTCCGACCAGGACACAGCCAGGGAACAGCACCCCGGCGGTCGTGACGGCGTTGAGCGTGAGCAGCGTAATGGCGCAGTTCATCGAACCGAGGAAGAAGACCCCGGGTGACTCGGTACTCGGGGCGAGCCACGACTTGCGCAACGTCGGCAATCCGGCCATCTGATCGGCCACGACGAACGCGATGAGGGCCATGGTCGGCTCGTTAACGAACGCCCAAAATGCCAAACCAGCGACGGAAATCACACCACAGACAACGTCGAACACTCCGATCTTCCAGACGCTGTGCGGATTGGCGAACGACGCGGCCACGACGACGAACGGAACGAGGCCGAGCATCAGCGTCATGAGCGACGCGGGACCCACACGGTCCTGGATCTCAAGCACGAAGGCGAGGATTCCCTCGACAGCCCAGAGTGACCACGTGACGCGATTAGGCGAGGTCACGCCCTTGAGCGTGTCACGGACGTAGCCAAAGGCCCCGACGGCCGAGAGGACCAGTGCGAGGTAAATGAACTGAGAGGCGATCACCTGACAATTCTGACCGCTGTCGTTCGTGGCTCGTTGCGCCCAATCACGAGTATGTGCGGCGCCCCTGTAACCTCAGCCATCGTGGATGCAAGGACTTTTCTGGCGATGGAGCGCACGGGCGAGGACACGTGGGACTTCGAGGTCACCGAGCGCGTCATTACGCCCGGCAACTTCCTCTTCGGTGGTTGCGGACTGGCGTCGGCCCTCGTCGCGCTCGAAGAGGCCAGCGCTCGTCCCACCATTTGGGCGACGGCGCAGTACCTCTCGTACGCGCCACTCGGAGCGACGGTCACCGTGAAGACGGACCTCGCCGTCGTCGGCGGTCACGTGACCCAGGCGCGCGCCACGACGTACTGCGAGGGTCGTGAGGTCCTCACCGTGAATGGCGCATTCGGCACGGGCGAGCTCACCTCCGCGACCCCGTGGGTCTCGATGCCCGACGTGCCCGCACCCGAGGACTGTCCCGAACGTTCCATGCCAAAGCGGTTCAACCGGTCAATCTTCAACCACCTTGAAGCGCGCATCGCGCTCGGACGCTCGTTCGGCGAGATCGACGGAACGCCCGGTTCTCCAATCTCCGCCCTGTGGTCCAGGGTCCCGGGACACGTCGATATCTCGGCGGCCACCCTCGCAATCTTCGGCGACTACGTCGCGGGTGGCGTTTCGCAACCCCTCGGGCAGCGCACGATGGGTCGAAGTCTCGACAACACGATCCGCGTCGTGTCACTCGAGCCCACCGATTGGGTGCTCACCGAGATTCACATGTACGCGCTCGCGGGCGGCTTCGCGCAAGGCACGGCCTTCATGTGGAGTCAATCGGGCACCCTGCTCGCCACGGCCAGCCAATCCATTGCGTCGAAGATTTGGGATGACGCCGTCCTTTAGGAGTTCCTGGGTCGTCGGCTAGATTGGTACGCCTTAGGGGCTATAGCTCAGTCGGTTAGAGCGCGTCACTGATAATGACGAGGTCGTAAGTTCGATTCTTACTAGCCCCACCAGCACCTACACCAAAGGGTTCCCCTCCTCCTTTCGTGGTTCGGTCCCCCCTACGTCCCCCCAACTTCCTTCGACCGCTTCAATAACTCGAACGATGCCCTGATCCATGACGTGCCCGTAAAGACTGAGGGTCAGTATCGGAGTGGAGTGCCCTAACACGCGAGACACTGCCAGCACATCCGGTTGCGCAGCGAGCATGGCCGAAGCTGCGGTGTGGCGAAGGTCGTGAATACGAACATCGGGCAGGCCGGCTCTCCTCCTTGCCTTGGTCCATCCCGAGCGAGTGGCGAAGTTCCCTCGCGTCCACGCCTGCCCTCTCTTAGTCGTAAAAAGAGGAGCCACCGCATCAGCGTTCTCTATTCGCTTGCTGATCCATTCAACAAGCAGACGAGGAACAGGAACGGAGCGCGCGCGATGACTTTTAAGATCGCCGAGGTACGCCTTGCCATCGTGTGAGGACTGGCTGATCGAACGTTGCAGGCGCAACATGTAGCCCTGCGGCGAGCGATAAACGTCACCGACACGCAGACCGCACATTTCCGACACTCGAATACCAGTGATGGCCATGAGAATGACCGGAGGTCGGCACTCTTCGGGAAGTTCAGCGAGAAGACGACTCACCTCTTCGACCGTGAGCGCGATGCCCTCTCGTCGCACCCCGCCCTTAGGTCCTTTCACTCCGACGGCCGGATTCACACGCAAACGACGATCGGCAACTGCGTGAGCGAGGATTCCTCGCAGAACGGCGAGCGCTCGCCGACGGGTCGACGGAGCAACTTCTCGATCCGCGAGCCGACCTAGCCATTCTGTGATTTCTGCCGCAGTAATCCTGGCGAGAGCTCGCTTGCCAAAAGTCGGACCGATGTGCTGGCGGTACATTTGTTTATCGGTGCCCTGAGTTAGCGGCGCAACATTCGATCTCGACGCCAGATACTCTTCGGCAACTTCACCAAGCGACACCCGTCCCCGGGCCGGGTCTACCCAATCGATCCGTGACATCTGCGTCCGACGCGTCGACTCGAAAAGTTTTGCTTCGGACAACGTAGAGAACGTGGCCGACTCGACGACCGCTCTCCCCTGTTTGATCCGTACTCGCCACGTGACCTTGCCAGTCCGGGTGGAGACGAGTCGACTAATCGTCACCGGGCACTCCCTTCTTCGAGTAGAGCGATGAGTGCCGAACGCGGGATGAGTACGGTCTTACCGAGATGCACGGCGGCGAGGTGCCCTGCCTCAATGTGGCTGTACACACTGGCCCTCGCCACTCCGAGAAGTTCAGCCACTTCAGCAACTCGAAAGGCGGGTCGGAGTGGGATCAATTTTTCGATCTCGGTCGACATTCCAGTCACGCACTCTCGGACTCAGGCAAGTACATCGCTCGGACATCTGCAGGGCTAATCCAGGCGGATCGAAATGGAACCGGGACCGGCATGGTCGGCGTCAGGTTTACGGCCAATCCGAAACCGGGCCGCCCATCCATCTGTTCGGAAAGGTCAGCATCAAAGAGCATGCGGGTGGCATCTGGTGAAAGGATTCCCAGTCCAATCCTTCCCCTCAGTTGGTCTCGCGCCGTGCCACCCAGGAAGGCAACGTCGGGACGCTGAAGACCGACTACGACGTGGACTCCACATGCCCGACCGAGGACTAGACATTCGAGAAGAGACTGACGGGCGCTGTCCACTCGAACCCTGGTCTCTTTCTCGGTCTCTCCCTTCGCGGGACGAGTCAGTGCCACCATCGCCTCATCAATGACGATGAGGACTGGTCGGAGACCGAGGGGTTTAGCATCTGGGTCGGTCCAGTGAGTTGCAACGATTCGAGAGAGGTCCTCCATCCTGCTATCGACCTCGTCGGCGCATTGCCGGAGTACTTCAGCGATGCGGTGGGGATCACCCGTGGAGGTCAAGACTCGTCCTCCTTCTGGCCAGTTCCCAAACTCGAGGCGCTTCGGGTCGAGTAGAACCACGGACCCTGACCACGACGCAAGAACGGCCCGGATGACACTGGACTTGCCCGATCCGGTGTCACCGATGACGCACAGATGTGGCGACCAGCCAACATCCCACGACGCATCCCCTTCCGCAGTACGACCTATCACAGCAGGTCCCATGGAGAATCATCGAAAGCCCGTGGTCTAACCCTCGGACTGTCTCCGTCCAGGGGGTTTCGACGGGGCCAGCGAATGACCACCTCGGCACCGTGGCGCCCCGGTAGAACTACTGGTTCATACTGAGCGCGAAAAGCCGACTGAAGCTCCGCCAACTTTGAAGCAACGAGAGTTACGGGCATGCCTGGTGGCAACGAGCACCACATCTCAACGCCCCCCGGGTAGGGCCCATGCTTGATAATCCTTGGTACGAAACCGGCCTTCGTCCGATCTTGACGATCAGGTTGTATTAGACCGGCTGCTGCAAAATTCTTGGGCGCGTTCCTCGTTTCGGTCGCAGCCCAGATTCCGTCTTCTTCATATGGTTGGTAGCGCCGAGCTTGAGCTCTATTCCCCACTACGTGGGACAAGCGACGACTCATGTGAGGAATGCCCCACAAAAGCCAAACGATCATACTGAGGGTCCCGATGACGATACGGTCGGGCCACAACGTCCAGCCGGGCACTACGCAGGCGAGCGCAAGTCCGATAGGGCCACCTATCCAGCGCATAGCGAATTTGAGCGCCTCCCAGAACTCGTCTCCTTCTTGTCGTTGGCGATCTTCTGGAACGCGCTCTAACTTTTTCTTCTTGCCAAACATGTAGATCCTCCTAGTGGATCGTGACTAAAGATCCGGTGAGGGCGACCGTCCTCGTTGTGCGCGACAACGATCACCCTCCCAGCGTTTAATTACTTACGGTGTGGCGTGATCGCTGGTACGTAGCGACTTGGTGGCCATTGGCTCGATGCCGTCGGCGGCCCAGTAAGCCACGAACGCACCTTTCTTGTTGATACTCGTCGTAACCGAAAGGGCGATGAATCGCACCGGCCCAGCCTCAACATTGGGCTGTACCAGCGACGGCACCCTGACTTGAATTACCTCCGTCACTGTCTTTCCAAACTGTTCGATGGCGAAAAGCGCCTCGATATCCCATAAAGGGACTCCGTCCTCATTGACGTCCTGGATCTGAGTTGCTCCTGCCAGTCTCTCGGCGTCGTTCTGAAACCGATAGACCGCGTTGGTATTCCCCGTAGATGTCAAGGGCTGTCTTGCCATATCCACTGCTGTTGTAAGGCGAGTTACCATTTTTTATTCCTTTCACAAATAGTTTGATGTCCCCACTACTATAGCAGGTGGGGACATCAAACCTACCATTTCTCGACAAAAAGTGCGCACATCAAACTCGATAAGATGGGGACATGCATATTTATGGAACACCCGGGGGTTCGAAGGGCGAGGCACTGGGCCTTTACCTCGGTGACTGGTGCGCCAACGCCGCCAAGGAACCGTATGAACAAGAAGATCTGGAAGCACTCAGTGAACTAGGAGATTCATTGGCGAGACTCCTTGGCACTCCGTACTTCGAACCGCTCCTGTCGATTTCAAAGATGCTAAACACACCGCTTGACGGCGTGGGCGTCTGGGATGTAATCGGAGAAGTAGCTCGGTTCAGCGCAACTCTGTCTGCTCACGAAGCACGGCGACAGGGAGAAACATGGGAACGCATTGGAGAGCAAGGATTAATTTCCAAGTCCTCGGCTCTTCAACGATACGATGCAGGATCGAGAAAACGTCGACGTGAGCGCATCGCCGCGCTTAGACGGAAGATGGCAGAGGAATACCCATCCTCACGGACTGAAGGTCTGTCGGCAACCCGCGACGACAGTGATCCCATGGGCCGCTAGAAGCGCCAAATCGACATTTAAGTCACATCGTGCCGAATTCCTCTTATCAGTATCAAGGAGGACCGCCTACGGCGGCCCTCGGACATCGAGGCGATGCACCCCCTAGCGGGGCAGGGGCCGCCGCCGTGCTTAGCCTTCGGCACGCCCGTCGGAACCCCTGGGCTGACGCCGTGCACGCCTTCGGTGCCCGACCACAATTCGATACTGAAGGCATCTCGTGCGAGCTTTCAGTACGACTGTGCGGTCTCAGCAATTGTTCAGAGTGAACGAGGGCGGAGAGGCGTTCACGCTGGCAGGGTGAACTTTCTTTACGTATTCAAGTGCTGAGCCCGGCGGCGACTGTCGGCGACTGTAACTACGGCGAGGCTTTCCTTTCGTAGAGGCCGAATCCCGCTCGACTTTGTACAATGCGGTAACTGCTGGCAATCTGATTCAACACTCCTGGGTTGTCGGCGGAACTGAGCGGAATCGGAAGGAGCAGATACTGCACCTGGCTCGCGACGGGAAGCCTGGCCCCGGTGTCATTTAAGAGACCCCAATTTGAGGCGTAAAACGGAGTCGGCCAAACATAGATCTGGTCCCGGTGGTCGATATGCGACACCAAGGGGTACCATGCCGAGACGACGGCATTTGGCGGTAAACCCTTCTCGAGATAATTAAGGGCATTAATGGAACTCGATGGCACCCAGCCCGTGTAGACCTCATTGACTGAGAACGGGGCGAAACCCCACAGGGAGCAGGACCAGACTGCCGCAATCAGGGCCACCGCCGTCAAGACACTTCTACGCCAGATGTGGGACTGTTTGGCGATGGCGTAGGCCGTCCCGAGCACCAAAACCGGCG
>PLZP01000110.1:0-1007 GCA_003152215.1 Acidimicrobiaceae bacterium
AGGTTGCACCCCTGTCACGTCGGGCCACCGACGGCCATTCGCTACTGTCTAGTCGTCATGAAGGTCCAGTCATCTCCAGATAGTGCGATCATCAATTTCGACCTGAAGGAGGCTGCGGCACTCGATCCTCACACAGTGCTGGCGCGACTGGATAGCCGCCCCGAGGGCTTGACGACCTCGGAGGCCACTCGGCGCCTCACTACATACGGGTTCAACGTGTTGTCGGTCCACCGTGTGCGAGCAAGCGTCGTGCTCTGGCGACAGTTGAGGAATCCAATTCTCATACTCCTGCTCGGCGCCGCACTCGTGTCGGGACTGACGGGTGGCGGCACCAATGCGATCATCATTGCCGTCATCGTCGTTCTGAGCGTCGGGCTCGGATTCGTCAACGAGTTCCGGGCGGCCGTCGCTATGTCGTCCCTACGGTCCAAGATCAGTCAGAACGCAACAGTTTTCCGTGACGGGGTGATGAGCCTGGTCCCCGTAACGACGCTCGTCCCGGGTGACGTGATCAAGCTGAGCCTCGGTCAACTGGTGCCAGCCGACGTTAGGTTCCTGAGCGCAGATCAGTGCGAGTGCGATGAAGGTGTCCTCACCGGCGAGTCGATGCCCGTTGCCAAGACCCTGTCCTCGAGTCTCCAGGGCGACGGCGCAAGCTTGTCGGACTGCGCCTACATGGGCACCGTCGTCCGCCAGGGCTCGGCTCAGGCGGTCGTCATTTTGACGGGCACGCGCACGGCCTTCGGCCGCATCGCCACCGGCGTCACTGACAGCCAGGGCCAGAGCGCATTCGAGATGGGACTCGCCAAGTTCTCAAGGTTCCTTTTTCTTGTTGCCGCCCTTCTGACCGTCTTCATCTTTACGGCGAACGTCATCCTTGCTCGACCGCTCATCGAGGCTCTGCTTTTCTCGTTGGCCATCGCCGTGGGCATCGCGCCCGAGATGATGCCCGCCATCGTGACCGTGAGCCTCTCGTCGGGCTCCCGTGCGCTCGCGGCCAAGAAGGT
>PLZP01000110.1:1079-12335 GCA_003152215.1 Acidimicrobiaceae bacterium
GGCCGCGACTCACAAGTCGACGCGGTCGCCGCGTACGAGCGACTTAGCGACCTGCCCTTCGATCACGAGCGCCAGATGGCATCGGTGCTGGTGCGTGACGACAAGGGTGACGTCATGATCGTGACCAAGGGAGCGCCGGAGGTGGTGCTCGAACGTTGCGTCAACGTCGGTGACTCCGTGCGTGCTGCGCTCGACGCTCTGTTCAACGACGGCGAGCGTGTGGTGGCGGTCGCCAGCCGACCGGTCACCAACGACACCACGTTGAACGCACAGGAGGAGCGCGACCTCACTTTTGAAGGCTTCCTCACGTTCGCCGACAAACCCAAGAGTGACGCGGGCGAATCACTGGCCAAGCTTCAGCGGCTCGGTATTGAGGTGAAGATCATCACGGGGGATAACGGACAGGTGGCGGCCAAGGTCTGCCGCGACATCGGTCTATCGTGTGCGGGCGTCCTCAGCGGCGCGGATCTGCAGAAGCTCTCCGACGACCAACTCGAAGCGGCGATCCCCTCCACGACGGTCTTCGCTCGGATCAGCCCGGATCAGAAGTCGCGCATCATCAACGTGGCCCGGCGCACCGGGCGCGACGTAGCGTTCCTCGGCGACGGCGTCAACGACGCCGTCGCCCTCCACCACGCCGATGTCGGGATTTCCGTGGACTCCGGCACCGACGTGGCGAAGGACGCCGCCGACGTAGTCCTACTCGACAAGGACCTCGGCGTTCTGGCCGAGGGGGTCGTCGAGGGCCGACGTATCTTCGCGAACACGATGAAGTACGTCCTCATGGCCACCTCGTCAAATTTCGGCAACATGTTCAGTGCGGCCGGCGCCTCGGCCTTATTCACGTTCTTGCCGATGCTGCCCTCTCAAATCCTGCTCAACAACTTGCTCTACAACGCGGGACAACTGGTCATTCCCACCGACCAGGTCGACGAGGAGGCCCTGGCGCGGCCCGCGGCGTGGGACCTAAAGTACATCCGGCGCTTCATGGCGCTCTTCGGACCGATCAGTTCGATCTTCGACTTCGCGACCTTCTACGTAATGCTTTCGCTGCTCCATGCGGGGCACGTGGAGTTCCGAACCGGATGGTTCGTCGAGTCGATCGCCACCCAGACCCTCGTTATTTACGTCATCCGCACAAGACGGGTCCCGTTCTTTCGAAGTCGCCCCAGTAAATCAATGCTCATAGTGCCAACGAGTGCAGCACTTGTTGGTGCGCTGTTGCCCTACACCGGCCTCGCACACCTTTTCGGATTTTCGGTCCTTCCCACGAAGTTCTTCCTGCTGCTCTTCGGCATGGTCGCGGTATACCTCGTCCTCGTCGAGGCGGCCAAAGTGTGGTTCTTCCGCCGTCGGTCCCCACACTTGGCTGGGGTCACCAGGACACTCGCCCAGCGCGTCGAGCGTCGGATACTCAAGCGCGCATCTCGATTCACCAGTCACGAGGGACCGGCGCTGCACTGAATCGGTTTGTCTGTCGCACGATATTTGTGGACATGGACAAGCCCCATGGCATCGATTACTTGAGGCAGGGGCCTTCGCGACTTTCATGCGAACACGCCTTGGTTGGTTGGTCGGGCTGGGGAGATTTGAACTCCCGATCTCTCGGCCCCCAGCCGAGCGCTCTAGACCAAACTAAGCCACAGCCCGTGAAGGAAGAATTCTAGTCGTTGGCCCGTTAGCTACTCGCCGGACGATGTACCCCGTGCGACTGATCGGGGTGGGTCAACCACGCACGCGCTTCACACAGAAAGGCAATACTCTCGCCCGTAGCCTTTGCGCGCAACGCGTCAAGAATGCGCTCATCGAGAGCCCGTAGCAACTCATCAACCGCCATGGACAACCACCTCTCCTTAGCCGCCTGCAACGGCGGTCACTATTTCGATCACACTCTCATTGATAATTGGCGTGTCGCCCCAATCTGCCCGTCGGATGATCTCACCGTCAATCGCGACGGCAATGCCGCGCGGTTCAATGTTGAGGCGTTGCACGAGGTCATTGACCGTCTCGTCAACGTGCTCCTGAGCAACCCCGTTCACTGTGATCACACGCGCTCCATGAATCGAACCGCTTCGAGCGCCGCAAGTGGCGCCAAGGTGACGCCATGACGAAAGTGGCCCGACGACCAGGCCCAACGTCCACCGTGGAGGACCTCGAAGAATGGTTGCAGATTCTCACTCGCCGGCCGATTGCCCGCCCGAGTCTCGACGACAGTCGCGGTTTCGAGGGCGGGAACCACATCGAGAGCGTCGCGAAGCAGTCGCTGCATCTCGCCGACCTGTGCTCCGGTCTCGCCGCGCTCCTCGGACGACGCGCCCAGCACGTTGTAGCCACCGGGGCGAGAGACCATGTAGACGGTGCTCCCTCGAACGAATGATCGGATCATGGGTTGGGCGCTGCGGTCAATGCCATGAACGCGCACAGTAATGCCGTGCACCGGTCGCACGATGTGCTGCCCGGACGTCCCTGCGCCGACGGGCAGTGCATTGGCGCCGGTCGCGATAATGCCGAGATCAGCGCCAAACGTGTCCGACTCGGTCGTCGCCTTCACGTGCGCCTCATCGTCACACACGTTGAGCACCGATTGGTACACCACGGTGACGCCAAGGAGTTCGTTGGCCGACGCGAGCAGTGCTACTGCTTGATCGGGGTCGATCCACGCGTCACCTTCGACCAACAGGCCCTCGTCGATGCGTCCGGTCACCCCATCGAACATGTCGGGACTCGTTTCGCGTCGCACCCGCCGGGGCTCCGCGCCGAATTCACCAGCCACTTGCGCGAACTGTTCCACGAGGCGCCGGTCACTGCCGTCCCACCCGACGAGCAGCGTGCCGTGCTGCACGATGGTCAACGTCTCGCCCGTGAGTTGCCTGAGGTCAGCCGCGACGTCGCGCCACGCGGCCAGCGCTCCCGCTTGGAGTTGATAGTTTTCGTGCTCACCGGGACCAATTTCCGCGACGGGCGCAATCATCCCCGCCGCCGCCCACGTCGCACCTTTCCCGGGGTTGGGATCAAAGAGGGTGACCGCAGCGCCGCGCTGTGCCAGTCGAAAGGCGCTCGCAAGCCCAATGACGCCGCCGCCGACGACGAAAGCACTCTTCTGGGCTGCGCACACGCCAACAGCGTAGGGCGTCGGTGCACATTTACTTTTCACTATGATTGGCGTGGGTCAGCGTTGCCCCGTACGGAAACGCCATGACGAAGACTCTCTACGACCCCACTTTCGAACACGACGCCTGCGGCGTGGGCATGGTCGCGGACCTCACCGCGCGTCCGACGAACGCCACCATCCTCGACGCGCTGACCATTCTCGAGAATCTCGAACACCGTGGAGCCTCTGGCTCTGACGTCGACTCGGGCGACGGCGCCGGCATTCTCATCCAGATGCCCGACTCGTTCATTCGCTCGATCTTTGGCGACGCGGTACCCGAGCCCGGTGCCTACGGCATTGCGTTCTGGATGATCCCCAAGGATGAAGACCTCGGTCTGATCAGGGCGACCATTGACGAGGTGCTTGGTCGGGTGGGTCTCGCCTGCGTTGGATGGCGCGACGTGCCCGTGGACTCTTCGCTCCTCGGTGCGACGTCGCTCGCCTCAGAACCGGCGTTCGTGCAGCAACTCATCGTGCGAAGCGCGGTGAATCCCGCTCCCGATTTAGAGCGGGCGCTCTACTGTGCGCGCAAGGTGCTCGAACACCGTCTTCCCATCTACGCGTCGTCGTGCTCTCCGCACGTGCTCATTTACAAGGGAATGCTCACGTCACTGCAGCTCCGCCCCTACTTCGATGACCTGCGCGATCCGTCACTTATTTCAGCCATCGCCGTCGTCCACAGTCGATTCTCGACGAACGTCCTGCCGCGCTGGGACCTCGCCCAGCCGTTTCGCTACATTGCGCACAACGGCGAGATCAATACGGTTCGCGGTAATCGCAACTGGATGACGGCACGAGAGACGACGCTGGAGAGCACCGTCCTACCCCTGCCCATCAGTGAACTCACCCCACTCATCACCAATGACATGAGCGACTCTGCGAGTTTCGATGAAGTGGTCGAACTCCTGGTTCAGGCGGGGCGCACACTGCCCCACGCCGTCTTGATGATGATTCCTGAGGCCTGGGAGCGCTCCACGTTCATGAGCCAATCGCGTCGTGACTTCTATCGCTACCACGCAGGTCTCATGGAGCCGTGGGACGGCCCGGCGTCAGTGACGTTCTGCGACGGCAAGATCGTGGGGGCCGTACTTGACCGCAATGGCCTGCGCCCGGCGCGCTACTGGGTCACCAAGGACCAACGCGTCATCTTTGCCAGTGAAGTCGGCGTCTTGCCGATTGATCCCTCCAACATCGAACGAAAGGGTCGACTCCAGCCGGGTCGCGTGTTCCTCGTCGATATTGAACAGGGACGCATCATTGACGACGAGGAGCTTAAGAGCGCACTCGCGAGCAAGGAGCCCTACGGCGAGTGGTTGGACGCACAACAGTTCTCACTCGACGAGATCGAATCGCCAACGATGTTGACGCCGAGTCACGCCACGGTCGTGAAACAACAACGCAACTTCGGTTACAGCGAAGAGGACCTGCGACTCATCATGCGCCATATGGCGCAGGCGAGTGAAGAACCCATTGGCTCGATGGGTTCGGATACCGCGGTGCCGGCACTCTCCGCGCTACCTCGACCACTCTTCGACTTCTTCACGCAACTCTTCGCGCAAGTGACGAACCCACCACTGGACGCGATTCGTGAGGAACTGGTCACCTCGACGCGCGTCACCATCGGCGGCGAAGAGAACCTGCTGACCGAGACCTCGCTGCACGCGCACCAGATCGTGCTCCCGTCACCGGTCCTCAGCATCGACGAGCTGGCGAAGATCCGCTACATAGAAGAGTCGGACAGAGTGCGCGGCTTTCACACCACGATCATCGACGGACTGTTTCGAGCCAGTGGGCCCGACAAAGCAGGGGAGCGGCTCGCCCAAGCGGTTGAAGAGGTCTGTTACCTCGTCGTGACCGCAGTGCGCGAAGGCGCCAACATCGTCATCCTCTCGGACCGCAATTCGACCGCGACCTACGCGGCGATTCCGAGCCTCTTGTTGGCCTCCGCGGTCCACCATCGACTGGTCGACGAACACCTGCGAACGAGTGCGGCATTGATCATGGAGGTGGGTGACGTCCGAGAGGTCCACCATATTTCCCTGCTGCTCGGCTTTGGGGCGTCCGCGGTCTGTCCCTACCTGGCCTATGAGTCAATCGACGCGCTGATCGAAGACGGGGAACTGACCGGACTCAGTGCCTTCGAGGCCCGGTACCAGTACGGCAAGGCCCTCAACAAGGGCATCGTCAAGACCATGTCGAAGATGGGCGTCAGTACGGTGGCCAGTTACGTTGGCTCACAGCTCTTTGAAGCCGTGGGGATATCTGACACGGTGCTCTCGGCGTACTTCCCGGGATTCCACTCGCGAATTGGCGGCATCACCCTCGAGCACATTGCGTCCAACGTGCTCGCCCTGCACACCAGTGCGTTCTACCCACGTCCGGGCGAACTGGTGGAGCTGCGCAACAACGGCGAGTACCAGTGGCGCCGCGAGGGCGAGCTCCACCTCTTCAACCCTCGCACCGTCCAGAAACTCCAGCACGCGACTCGCGAGAAGCGTTTCGACATCTTCAAGGAGTACACGAAACTCGTTGATGATCAGTCCAAGGGCCTCGTGACGCTCCGCGGTTTGATGGAGCTCGTGCCGAGCGCCGCGCCGCTGGCGCTCGACGAGGTGGAGAGTGCCGCATCGATCATCAAGCGTTTCAGTACCGGCGCCATGTCCTATGGATCGATTTCCGAAGAGGCCCACTCGACACTGGCCATCGCCATGAACCGAATCGGCGGCAAGTCCAACACCGGCGAAGGCGGCGAGGACGAGGACCGCTTCGACACATCCGATCCGAACAACAACCGCCGCTCCGCGATCAAGCAAGTGGCCTCGGGACGCTTTGGTGTGACGAGCCGTTTCCTGGTGAACGCCGACGACATTCAGATCAAGATGGCCCAGGGCGCCAAGCCGGGCGAGGGAGGCCAACTCCCCGGCACCAAGGTCTATCCGTGGATCGCGAAGACCCGACACTCAACGCCCGGCGTCGGGCTGATTTCGCCGCCCCCGCACCACGACATCTATTCAATCGAAGACCTGGCCCAGTTGATCTACGACCTCAAGAACGCGAACGACCAAGCCCGCATTCACGTGAAGTTGGTGAGCGAGCAGGGCGTGGGTACCATCGCCGCCGGTGTGGCCAAAGCCCACGCCGACGTGATTCTGATCTCTGGTCACGACGGCGGCACGGGCGCTGCGCCGCTGACGTCCCTGAAGCACGCCGGTACGCCGTGGGAACTCGGTCTGGCCGAAACGCACCAGACGCTTGCGGCCAACGGCCTTCGCTCTCGCGTCGTCGTCCAAGTCGATGGCCAGCTGAAGACGGGACGCGACGTCGTCATTGCGGCACTCCTCGGTGCCGAAGAGTTCGGCTTCGCCACGGCACCGCTCGTCGTCTCGGGCTGCGTGATGATGCGTGTCTGTCATCTCGATACCTGCCCCGTGGGCATTGCGACGCAGAACCCCGTCCTTCGCGAGCGCTTCACCGGCAAACCTGAATTCGTCGAGAATTTCTTTGAGTTCATCGCGGAAGAAGTCCGCGAATACCTCGCCCTTATGGGTGCTCGAACGCTGGAGGAGGTCATCGGTGACGCGACGAGGCTGTCCGTCTCCCCGCACGTCGACGATCGAAGCGACCTCGATCTGTCCGCGCTACTGGTCACCGTGGCGCCCGAACAGCGCCATCAGAGCGTCAAACAAGAGCACGGTCTCGATGGTGCACTCGACTGGCAGTTCCTCCATGACGCCGTCACGGCCGCGACGAAGTCGAGACCGTTTCGATTCGCGACACCCATCCGAAACGTCAATCGAGCGGTCGGGACGTTGACCGGCAGTGCGATCACCCGGTCACTGGGCGCCAGAGAACTGGTCGATGATTTGATCCAGATCGACCTCGATGGCTCGTCGGGCCAAAGTCTTGGCGCCTTCATTCCACGCGGGATGACACTTCGCCTCACCGGCGACGCGAACGACTACGCCGGGAAGGGACTTTCGGGAGGGCGAATCATCATCAAACCGTTCCCCGAGGCGACCTTCGCGAGTGACGCCAACATCATCGCTGGCAACGTCATTGGTTACGGCGCCACGGCCGGCGAGATTTTCATCAGTGGCGTGGTGGGGGAGCGCTGTGGCGTTCGCAACTCCGGCGCGACGATTGTTGTCGAGGGAACGGGTGACCACGCCGGTGAGTACATGACCGGGGGCGTGGTGGTGATACTTGGCGACGTCGGGCGCAACCTCGCCGCGGGCATGTCGGGCGGCACGCTCTATCTCTACGACCCGAACCAGAGTGTCTATGACCACCTGAGCGCCGGTGTGTACGAAATCGATCCCCTGGAATTCGAGGACGACGAACGACTGCACGAGATCCTGACGCGCTTCGTCGACGAGACGCAGTCAAAACTGGCCACGAAGATTCTCGACGACTGGCGCATCGAACGTATGCACTTCGTCCGTATTGAAACGTCCGAGTACCAGCGCGTGCGTGACGAGCTGCGAAATGGGTAAAGTCACTGGTTTCCTCGACTATCCGCGCAAGGGACCGCCTCATCGTCCGGTACCCGTGCGACTGCGTGACTGGCGAGAGGTGTACGAACCTCAGAGTGACGACGCCGTGCAAGTGCAGGGCGCGCGTTGCATGGACTGCGGCATTCCGTTCTGCATGCAGGGCTGCCCCTTGGGCAATCGAATCCCGACGTTCAATGACCACGTCTATCGCTCGCATTGGGCGCTGGCCGCCGAACAGCTCTTTGACACCAACAACTTCCCGGAGTTCACTGGTCGGCTCTGCCCGGCACCCTGTGAGTCGGCCTGTGTCTTGGGCATCTCGGACGGTCCCGTCACCATTGAGCGAATCGAATACGAGGTCGCTGAGCACGCCTTTGCCAACGGCTTTGATGTCGCACACTCGACGGATGTTCGAACGGGCAAGCGTGTCGCGGTTGTCGGCTCGGGCCCGGCCGGCCTCGCCGCCGCCGCGCAGCTCGTGAGTGTCGGTCACGACGTGCACGTCTTTGAGCGCAGTGACGCTATTGGTGGACTGCTTCGTTACGGCATTCCCGAGTTCAAGCTCGAGAAGGCGGTGCTCGATCGCCGCCTTGACGTCATGGCGGCCAGTGGTGTGACGTTTCATACCAACGTCACCGTGGGCGCGTCCGCCACGTCACTCGGCTCGCTGCGCCAAGAGTTCGACGCCGTGCTGCTCGCGATTGGTTCGACTCGCCCGCGCCTCATTCCCGTTGCCGGTGCGCAGCTCGCGGGCGTCTACCCGGCCATGACCTACCTCGAAGCGGCCAATCGAGCCGTACGCGACGGCGTGACGTCGCCTATCGACGCGAAAGATCGACACGTCATCATTCTCGGTGGTGGCGATACCGGCGCCGACTGCCTGGGCACGGTTCACCGACAGGGCGCGGCCTCCGTCGTGCAGATTGAAATCCTCGATCGACCGCCCAACGAGCGACCCAGTGACCAACCGTGGCCCACAATGGCCCGCATCTTTAAGTCGTCGCCGGCCCACGAAGAGGGCGGCGAGCGACAGTTTTCGACCGAGACGCTGGAGTTCCTTGGCGTCGAAGCCGTGACCGACATCACGGTGCGCGACGCCTCGTCGGGCGACTCGCACACGATGCCCGCCCACCTCGTGCTCATTGCCGCCGGTTTCGTGGGACCAGAACTCGATGACTTGGAACTGGCGTCCGAACTGTTCGTCACGCCACGCGCCACCTTGTCAGTTGACGGAGATTGGCGACTCACGCAACTTGAGGGGCCGGGGCCGGTCTTCGCCTGCGGCGATGCCGTGCGCGGTCAGAGCCTGATCGTGTGGGCGATTGCCGAGGGCCGAAGCGCTGCCGCCGCCATCGACGCCGTCCTCATGGACACCTCAAGCGTCCTCCCGGCGCCCGTTGCTCCCTACAGCCTCTCCTGGTAACCACGCCGGGCACATGCCCGAGAGTTTGTAGCATCGACCCAACACCAGTAGAGGGGGAACCGTGCAAAGCACGATGCAAGACGCGCCACTGCTCATCAGAGGCATAATTCAACACGGCGAGTATGTCTACTCGGAAAAGAAGGTCTTCACCGTCTCGCCCGACGGGGTCGAGGTGGCCACGTTCTTCCAGATCTCCAAGCGTGCGGAGCGACTCGCCGCCGCGTTAAAGAAGCTCGGCGTCGAATCGGGCGACCGAGTGGCCTCGTTCATGTGGAACAACCAGACGCACATGGAGGCGTACATCGCCGTTCCCTGCATGGGAGCGGTTCTCCACACCCTCAACATCCGACTGTTTCCCGAGCAGTTGGCCTTCGTCATCAATCACGCCCAGGACAAGGTCATCATCGTTGACGCCACTCTGGTGCCGGCGCTCGCGAAGGTCCGCGACCAGATTCCCACGGTCGAGCACATCATTGTCCACGGCCGTGACGAGTCGGGCCTGCTCGGCGAGACGCTCGACTACGAGACGTTCCTCATGTCCGAAGAGACTGGCTTCGAATGGCCGACGCTCGACGAGCGCTCCGCCGCCATCATGTGTTACACGTCGGGCACGACCGGCAACCCCAAGGGCGTCGTGTATTCGCACCGCTCGACCTGGCTGCACTCAATGGCGTCAATGACCGCGAACTCCGTGGGATTCTCCGAGCGCGATCGATGCCTGCTCATCGTGCCGATGTTCCACGTGAACGCGTGGGGCGCCGCCTACACGGCCTTCTTCGCCGGCGCGGAGCTGATCATGCCCCAGATGCTCCTTCAAGGCGAGCCGCTCGTGAAGATGATCCGCGAACTGCGCCCCACCATTTCGCTCGGCGTGCCGACGATCTGGAACGACGTGCTGCGCGTGACCGAGAACGATCCCGACGCCGACCTCTCGAGCCTTCGCGGCGTGCTCGCGGGCGGCTCCGCGGTGCCGAGGTTCATGATCGAGGCCTTTCGTGACCGCTTCGGCATTGACATGATCCAGGGCTGGGGCATGACCGAGACGAGCCCGCTGGCCGCCGTGTCGATCCCGCCGGCCGGAACGCCCTACGACCAGGAGATCGACTACCGCGTGAAGGCCGGCCGCGTGGTCGCCGGCGTTGAGATTCGCATCACCGCCGACGACGGCACGGTGCTGCCGCGAGATGGCACAACCGTCGGCGAGTTCGAGGTTCGCGGACCGTGGGTCACCGGTTCCTACTACGGCGTTGACGACCCGGAGAAGTTTCACGACGACTGGTTGCGCACCGGGGACATTGGCACGATCGATGGCGAGGGTTTCATGACCATCAGCGACCGAACGAAGGACGTCATCAAGTCCGGCGGCGAATGGATCAGTTCCGTTGAACTCGAAGGAGCGGTGATGGCCCATCCGGCAATCTTCGAAGCTGCGGTCGTGGCGGTACCGGACGACCGCTGGCAGGAGCGACCGTTGTGCTGCGTGGTACTGCGTCCCGACCAGAGCGCCACCGCCGAAGAGTTACGTGACTTCCTTTCGACGAGGGTGGCGAAATGGTGGCTGCCCGAGCGCTGGGCCTTCATTGAGACAGTGCCCAAGACGAGCGTGGGCAAGTTTGACAAAAAGGTTCTGCGGGCGCAGTACGGCTCGGACGAACTTCCCTACGTCACGCTCGACGAGTGACCTCCTTTGACGCCTTGGCCGACGAGGTCGCCACTGTAGAGAGCCGTGTGGCGGAGGCGATCTTTGACGCCGTGCGGGCGCAACTGCGCAATGATGAGGCCGATGAGGCGAAGGAACTCGAGCGCCGGCTTTCCAAAGTTCGTCGCAGCCTCCAGAAGGCCGAGTACCTCCTTCGAGGAGCCAGCGAAGACTAGGTCCAGTCGTTGATTTGATTGATCACCAGACGCAAGTTCACGTAGTTGCGGCCGTCGAAGCCAAACGAGATCGTCTGTTCATCCTCGAGCTCGTACCCGGTACCTTCGGCGAAGCGGGGCACCGCAGCGGCCAGGTCAGCCAGTTGGGCGGGCGAGGGCGCTCGTTTGACCTTGACGAACGCTCGACCGCCGCGAACCTCGAAGCTCTCGTAGTTCAAGAAGAAGTGCTCGATCTCGCCCACCGCGTCCTCGACCGATGAACAGATTCGCACGAGACACATGTCGTTGGCATCGATGTAGTTGCCAGCAATGAT
>PLZP01000103.1:0-24710 GCA_003152215.1 Acidimicrobiaceae bacterium
GGGTCGTAGAACCAGATGCCGGGCACGGCCCGGGAGAACTGCGACGCGGCGACGCCTCCGTGTTCAATGGCAATCTCTCGCGTTTCGCCGGTGCGATTGTCGGTCACGGTAATGGACTCGGACACGGTTCCTCGATTCATCTTCTTCTTGGGGGCGAGTCCATCGTATGCGAACTCGCCGGTAACCCTGGCTTCAATGGTGACCGGCCGGTGACAACACCACGCGGTAGGTCCGGGCCTTCGCGAGGCCGGTCCCGATCGGCGCACCGGACACCGCGACGAGCAGGTCGGCCTGTTCGCCCGGCTGCGTTACGAAGTTCTTGGTCGCAATGGCCAAGGTCTGTTGGGGCGCCAGACTTTCCGTGAAGACCTGACGAACGGGCGCGAGTGAACCGTTCGTCGGTCGAAGTGTCACGGCCAGCGTCAGAGTCTGCGGCACCGAGTTCGCATTCTCCACCGACACGAGAGCGTGGAACTTATGAATCGCCGGCAGCGCCAACTCGTTGTGCTGCGGTGACGAGGGCGTCGGGAACAGATCTACCGACACGATGCCGGCCCCTGGTACATCGGTCGGTGACATCACCACGTCGTACGTCCGCGTCAACGTCATGTTCGCACCAGCGGGAGCTCCCGAGACGCTGATCACGAGGGTCGCTCGTTCACTCGGCACGGTCGCGAAGTCCTTTGGCACCACGGCGTAGGACTGCAACGGCGCGAGGTTCATATGAAAGCTCTTTCGTACCGTCCGGTGAGGTCCGTTGGACGGCGTCATCGTGACGTGGAGGGTCACGGGTTGCTCGACGAAACCAGTATTGGCGACTGAGACGCCGACTTGGAATTGGCTCACGGGCGGCAACAGCAGTTCACCGCGCGTCGCCGGGAAAGGGGCCGGTGAGATCGACACCGCCGCGACGCCGATTCCGCGAACGACAGCAAGCGACGACGACGACGTCAAGTTCTGTGCGCCGAAGGAGATGAAGTACTTCGCGCCCGCGAACGTCATTGGCTGAAGATGCTGGCGCCCCGGTTCCTTGGTCAAGTCGTAGCGGTCGCCGTTCCACGCGATGCCCGAGGTGATCAAGAGCTGTCCGGGCGCCGACACCGATTGGTCGGTCGGGACCGGTGTGAGTGTGGGCAGCGTGAGTTGGCTCGCAATCGAGCTGAGGAGGGAGTTGTACGCGTCGATGCGCTGCAACGTCAGCTGTTCCAACTTATCGTTCACGTCGTGCGCCAGTCTGGGGCGACGGAGCAACTGCGCCTCCGTGTTCCACGTGACGAGCTGCAAACGGAGCTGCTCCAGTTGGGAGTAGAGCACCGGTCTCGTGAGCGTTCCGCCACTGTGCAACAACGTCACGAGACTCTGATCGAAGTTATTTTGCTGGACGATGAGCGCGTTCGCGAGAGCACCAAAGCTCCGATTCTCGCTCCGACGGGTGTCAGTTGAACTGTGCGCCGAACGGGTCACGTCGCGGGCGAAAACGAGCAGGACCAGTGTGACCGCGACCGCCAGGGTCAAGAGCAACGTTTGTCGACGACGTTGTGCGCGTGTTCGGGCCACGAATGTAAAACTTACTCGTACGAGTTTTTTTGCCTACTCGTCCTCAAGCACGTCGAGTTCGAGGATGTCGCCCGCGCCCTCGATGAGCACGTTCTCATCATCGATGCCCCACTTGGCGTCGTTGAGCTGGTTCGTGAGTTGATCGACGGGACTGAGTTCGGGCAGATCCTTCGCGCGTTGGGCGCCGCCGAGTGATCGCATCTGATTCGCAGCGGGAATCAGTCGACTCTCGATCGAACTCAGCATTGCGTTGTAGTCGCGCACCAGTGAATCGACCGACTTGCCCATTCGACCAACCGGTTCGGCGACGAGGCGGATTCGGTCGAACAACTTATTAGCGGTGTCGTAGATCTGTTCGGCATTGACGGCGATTTGGTGCTGACGCACGATGAAGCCAACTGACCAGAGCAGCGACAGTAAATTCGTCGGTCCTACGATGACGACCCGCGCGCCCGCGGCGAAGCTCAGCAGTTCGGGGTCGGCGTCAAGCGCGGCCGAGAGGGCGACGTCACTCGGTATGAAGCAGACCACATACTCCGGCGCCGGTGAAACGACCTCCCAATAGCTCTTCTCCTTCAGCGCCTTCACGTGACCGCGAAGATCGCGGGCGTGCTTCGCAAGAAGTTCGCGGCGCGCGTCACTGTCCTCTTCGTCAAGTGACGCCTCAAACGCGGCGAAGGGAAACTTCGCGTCGACGGCCAATTGAATTCCGTTGGGAAGATTGACAACGCAGTCGGGTCGCAGTCGCCCATCTTCATTCGATGCAGACACCTGCAACTCGTAGTCGATCGACTGACGCAGGCCCGACGCATTCATCACGTTGGCGAGTTGGATCTCGCCCCACGCTCCTCGCTGACTCGATCGTCCGAGCAACTGATTCAACCGGCGCGTCTCGTGTTGTGTCCTTTGTTGAGCGTCGAGGAGCTCGGCGGCCTTGCTCTTCACGTCGGAGAGCGCTCCGGCGTTTTGGAGACTGAACTCAGTCAGGTTCTTCTTGTACTCACCCAGCAGCTCTTCAAGTGGCTTCAGTGTGGAATCGAGTTTCTCATCTCGCAACTTGACGATGTCTTCCTGGGAGGCATTGAATCGAAGGACCGTCTCGTGCAACACATCAGTCGAGAGGTTCTTGAAGGTCTGGCCCATTTGGTCCAGTGCCATTGCGTGGTCCAGACTCTGGCGTTCCAGTCGCGCGTGGGCGTCCGCCAACTGGGAGTCGCGCACCCGCAGCTCGGACTGGGCCGCCGATACATTGTCGCGAAAAACCTGCGAGCGCTTAAGTGAGTAGGCCCACGTGCCTGCCACGCCAAGCACGAGACCAACGATGACACTGAGGGCTGCAACCATGTGATCCCTTTCGACCGAACAACCACACCATAGATATGTACTGTGACGCGGTTGTAAACTCCGTACATGAATCGGCTATTCGGCAACCGCGGTGAACCAGAGGACGACGTCACCTTGGTCGCCACCGCGGACGAGCAGATTCGACCCCAGATTGTCCAGATCTTCGCCCTTGTCGGTGAAGCGATGGCCGGCGCGACCCACGCCCTCCTCTCGGGGGACCGCGAACTCGCCAAGAGAGTCGTCGACAAGGACATCGCCATCGACAACCTGGTGAATTCCATTGTGATGACCGCCGAGATGCAACTGTTGGAAAACGACGCACTCAACATCGCCGACCGTCGTCGTCTCCTCACGCTGCTGCGCATCTTGCCCGAAGTCGAACGAAGCGGCGACCTGGCCGAGCACATTGCGCGACGTGCGGCGCGCGGGCTCGGCAATGAAATGTCGCCGCGAAGTCGTGGTCTGGTGGAACGAATGGGTGAAGTGGCGTCGAAAATCTGGCGCGAAGCGACCGACGTCATCATCGACGGCAAACTCGAGCAGGCCGGTGCCATCGAGGAGATCGACGACGAACTCGATGACCTCCACGTCTCACTGACGGCCGAGTTGACGTCAGGTTCAATGACGCTCCCCGTGGCCGTTGAGCTGGCGTTACTGGCGCGCTTCTACGAACGTTTCGGCGACCACTGCGTCAACCTGGCGCGACGCCAGGTTGGACGCAACGGCGCCGATTAGGAGAGTGTTGAAGAAATCGGCTCGGGATGCCGGTTTGCGTTCAACGCTCCTTGGGCCCACCTCGTTTACGAGACGTCGAACCGATCGAGATTCATCACTTTGGTCCACGCCGCGACGAAGTCGCTCGCGAACTTTTGTTCTGCGTCACTCGATGCGTAGACCTCAGCAATGGCTCGCAACTGAGAGTTCGAGCCGAAGACGAGGTCGGCGCGACTCGCCACCCACTTGAGGTCGCCCGTCTCGCGACTTCGCCCCTCGAAGACGTCGTCGGCGGGCGTCGTCGCCGTCCACTCTGTTCCCATGTCGAGAAGATTCACGAAGAAGTCGTTCGTGAGGGTTTCGGGTCGCGTGGTAAACACGCCGAGTTGGGACTGTTGAACGTTGGCATTCAAGACTCGCAAGCCTGCGAGCAAGACGGTCATCTCCGGAGCGCTCAGTGTCAAGAGGCGCGCTCGATCCAACAACAGATCTTCCGCCAGGCGGCGCTGCCCGTGTCCGATGTAGTTGCGAAAGCCGTCCGTCGTGGGTTCGAGCACGGCGAAGGATTCGACGTCGGTGTCATCTTGCGTGGCGTCACTGCGGCCCGGAGTGAAGGGAACCTCGACGTCACGTCCGACGGTCTTCGCCGCTTGTTCGACGGCCGCGCAACCAGCGAGCACGATAACGTCGGCGAGCGAGACGGCTTTGCCGTCAGCGCGTGAAGCGTTGAAGTCCTTCTGAATGCCTTCGAGGGTTGAGAGCACCGCGGCCAACTGCGGTGGGTCATTCACCGGCCAATCCTTCTGAGGCGCGAGACGGATTCGTGCGCCGTTCGCTCCGCCGCGCTTGTCGGTGCCACGGAAGGTCGAAGCCGACGCCCACGCGGTGGCGACGAGTTGTCCAATGGACAACTTCGACGCAAGGATCGTAGCCTTCAGTTCCGCGATCTCTGCGGCGCCAATGAGTGCGTGCGTGACTTCGGGCAGCGGGTCTTGCCATATCTGGGGCTCGCTCGGTACCCAGGGGCCGAGGTAGCGCGAACGCGGACCCATGTCGCGGTGCGTCAACTTGAACCAGGCTTTCGCGAACGCGTCAGCGAACTCCTGAGGATTCTCGTGGAAGCGCTTGGAGATCGGTCCGTAGATCGGGTCGACGCGAAGTGCCAAGTCCGTCGTCAACATTGTCGGCGCGTGACGCTTCGACGGATCATGGGCGTCGGGCACGGAGTCGGCCCCGGCACCATCTTTGGGCTTCCACTGGAACGCTCCGGCGGGACTCTTCGTCAACTCCCACTCGTGCGTGAAGAGGAGATCGAAGAAGGTGTTGTCCCAGGTGATAGGCGTTGTCGTCCACGCACCTTCGAGACCGCTCGAGATCGTGAAGTCGCCTGATCCCGTGCCGAAGCTGTTCTTCCAACCGAAACCCTGTTGCTCAATGGGGGCGGCCTCGGGTTCGCGTCCGACGTACCGCTCGGGGTCACCGGCCCCGTGACTCTTACCGAAGGTGTGACCACCCGCAATGAGCGCCACCGTTTCTTCGTCGTTCATCGCCATGCGCTTGAACGTCTCGCGGATGTCACGGGCCGCGAGGAGGGGATCGGGGTTGCCGTTCGGTCCTTCGGGGTTCACGTAGATCAGACCCATCTGCACCGCACCGAGCGGGTTGGCCAAGTCGCGGTCCCCGCTGTAGCGCTCGTCACCGAGCCAGGTTGTCTCCGGTCCCCAGTTGATGTCCTCTTCGGGTTCCCAGGCGTCCGCTCGGCCGCCAGCGAAGCCGAATGTCGTAAAGCCCATCGATTCCAGCGCGCAATTGCCGGTGAAGATTAACAAGTCCGCCCACGAGATCTTCTGGCCGTACTTCTCCTTGATTGGCCAGAGCAGTCGCCGCGCCTTATCGAGATTGACGTTGTCGGGCCAACTGTTGAGCGGCTCGAAGCGTTGCATGCCCGAGCCCGCACCGCCGCGGCCGTCGCCGACGCGGTAGGTGCCTGCGCCGTGCCAGGCCATGCGAATGAAGAATGGCCCGTAGTGGCCGAAGTCGGCGGGCCACCACGGCTGTGAGTCCGTCATGAGCGCGAGCACATCCTTCTTGAGAGCGTCGAGATCAAGTGTCGCGAACTTCTGGGCGTAGTCGAAGTCCTCGTCCAGTGGATTGGCGGCGGGAGAGAACTGGTGAAGGATGCGCAGGTTCAACTGATTCGGCCACCACTTCTCGCTCGGCCGACTGTCTCTCAATAGGGTGAACGCGCCACCCGCCACCGGGCACGTACTCTCGTCGTTGCCTTCTTGGATCATTGGATCAATGTCGGTCATATGGGTGCCGTCTCTTTCAGGTTGTGATGAGTGGGGTGGATGTTGGGGGGCGAAGCTGGTGGGGTCGGGGACGATGCGCAGTCGATGAATCGGCGAGGCTCGATGTCACATCATCTGCTTGACATTCGGGACAGCGACCCCAATAGGCGACCTCGGCTTCGTCAATTTCGTAGCCCTGGTCGTCGGACGCCGTGAGGCACGGCGCTGAGCCGACCGCACAGTCCACGTCGACGACGCGAGCACAGTCTCGACAGATCAGATGATGGTGATTGTCGTTGACACGATCCTCGTAGCGAGCCGCGGATCCTTCGGGCTGGATGCGACGAAGAAGACCGTTGGCGACCAAAACAGCGAGCGCGTCGTACACCGCCTGGCGCGAGATGGCGCCGATATCCGACAGGACAAGATCAGTGACCTCATCCGCCGAGACGTGTGGGTAACTCGAGACTGCCCGCAACACCGCGAGGCGTTGGGCCGTCGCTTGAATGCCGTGTTGGCGCAGTCGGTCGATAACGCTTTCGCCCTTGATACTCACCGCCACCGAGGATAACAGATTCTGGACTAATTCCAATTATGTACTTAATCTAAAAGGGCTATCCATCTGACCGCCGTAAGCCAGTAAAACAGCGCGATCCCTTACTCCTGGCGTGAGACGGGAGTGAAGAAATTGCTCGCGACGACTATCAACCAGGGGACCACCAGCTCCAAAATCGAGTTGATCTCCGAGTTACTTGCGCGGACGTCGAAGCCCGAAAAAGAGAGCGAGACTCAGGACCACGACCTCTCCGATGACGTAGAGCACAATGGGCACGTGGTGCCCTTTGCCACTCAAGTCGGTGGCGTAGAGAAGTGGCCCGAAACATGCAAGAAGAAAGAACACAAAGAAGAGCGGGCGCGGCAGTCTCATTGGATTGAGTTTTGGACCATTGGGACTTCGGACTTGGTTACGTTGCCGCAGGGTATTCACAAGTCGGTCCGAATCTTGTCGAGTGATGTTTGGACGGTGGTTATGGTGCTCGAACCCTACTTCACCGGCCTCAAACCGGCTTCTTCCCGCCGCTTCGCGTCGACACTTCGGTTCAATCATGTCCCGGTCTTGGGAGCCCAAACATTTGCCTCGAAATGGGCGTAATTCAACAGGCTCCTAGCGAAGTGCGAGTAGCGCTTCGGCGATCTGCACCGCGTTGAGCGCGGCGCCCTTGCGCAGGTTGTCATTGCTGATGAAGAACGAGAGGCCGTTCGCCACCGTCTCGGCACGACGAATTCTTCCGACGTAACTCGGGTCCTTGCCGGCAGCCAAACGCGGCATGGGCATCTCGCACACTTCAACCCCGAGCGCGTTCTCGAGCAATGTCGTCGCGTACTCGGGTGAAAGTGCGCGCTCGAAGCCGGCCGTGATGGAGAGGGAGTGGCCGGTGAACACGGGGACACGCACACAGGTCGCATCAACCAGCAGATTGGGAATCTCGAGAATCTTTCGACTCTCGTCACGTAATTTCTTCTCCTCGCCCGTTTCGAGCGAACCGTCATCGACGATTGAACCGGCCATCGGGATTACGTTGTGCGCAATCGTCGCCGGAAACTTGTCGCCCGAGTCCAGTGGATACGCCGAACCGTCGAACGTGAGGACTCGAACATCGTGACTCGGGATTTTCTCGAGTTGACCGGCAAGTTCGTCCACGCCTTCACGACCCGCGCCACTCACCGCTTGGTACGTCGAGACCGTCATCGATGTCAGACCCGCGGCACGATGCAACGGCATCAAAACCGGCATGGCCGCCATCGTCGTGCAGTTGGGGTTCGCCACAATTCCCTTGGGGATTGAACGTAACGCGTGAGGGTTCACTTCCGAGACCACCAACGGTACGTCGGGGTCCATCCTCCACGCCGAGGAGTTGTCGATGACGATGGCACCAGCTGCGGCGAGTCGAGGTGACAGCACTTTCGACGATGCGGCCCCCGATGAAGCGAGCGCGATCTCAATGCCGGAGAAGTCAGCCGTTTGCGCATCTTCGACGACGATGTCGTGACCGTCCCAGTCGAGTGTCGTGCCGGCAGAGCGACTTGATCCGAAGTAGCGAATCTCTTCGACCGGAAAACCACGTTCACGCAGGATCGCGCGCATGACCGTCCCAACTTGACCAGTTGCTCCTACGACGGCAATTCGCATACGTGAAGTCTAAGACACAACGTGGTTAAGGCAAAGGGGTACGAAGCCGTCAGGCCGCATCGAGCCCGAACGCGGTGTGCAAGTGACGAACCGCATCGGCCACCTTCTCGGCGCGCATAACGCAAGAAATGCGGATCGAACTGGTTGAGATCATCTCAATGTTGATGCCGTTATTCGACAACGTCTCGAACATCAGGGCAGTCACACCCGGATTCGACTTCATGCCGGCGCCGATGATTGACACCCGTCCGATGTTGTCATCGCTCGTGACCTCGGTGGCTCCGATCTCTTCCTTCACCAACTCGCACGCCTTCGTGGCCGCCTCGAGATCGGTCTTACCAACCGTGAACGAGATATCCGTCATTCCCTTGGCGCTCGTGTTTTGAACGATCATGTCGACGTTGATGCCTCGATTGGCGAGCTCGCGAAAGAGTCGGGCCGCGATGCCCGGACGGTCGGGCACTCCGCCCACGGTGATCTTCGCCTCCGAGGTGTCATCGGTGACGGCCGAAACGACGGCTTCTTCCATAGTGGGGTCCTCCTCCACAATCCAGGTTCCTGGTTCCCAGGTAAAACTTGAGCGCACGTGCAGAGGTACCGAATGGCGTCGAGCAAACTCGACCGAGCGCAGCATCAACACACGTCCACCCGTGGCGGCAATCTCCATCATCTCGTCGAACGAGACCTTGGGTAGTCGTCGGGCTTTGAGTACGACCCTCGGGTCAGCGGAGAAGACACCGGTGACGTCGGTATAGATCTCGCACACGTCGGCCTTGAGTGCGGCCGCGAGCGCGACGGCAGTGACGTCCGAGCCGCCTCGACCGAGCGTCGTGATGTCGCGTTTGGTTGAAACACCTTGGAATCCAGCCACGACGGGCACGAGTCCACTGTCGAGCGCCTCGCGGAGTCGGTCGGGGCGAATCTCGATGATCTTCGCCCTCGTGTGATCGGTATCCGTGATGATCCCGGCCTGACTGCCGGTAAAGGAGGCCGAGTCGACGCCGCACGCTCCGAGCGCCATCGACACGAGCGCCATGGAGATTCGCTCGCCCGCAGTGAGGAGCATGTCAAGTTCGCGAGGTGGCCGAGTTGGCGAGACATCGTCGGCCAGTCGGATTAGATCGTCAGTGAATTTGCCCATTGCCGAGACAACGACGACAACGTCATTGCCGGCGGCTTTCGTGCGCGCCACGTGTTCGGCAACGGCGCGTATCCGGTCGGCGTCGCCCACGGACGTGCCACCAAACTTCTGAACGATGAGCGCCATGTAAACAAAGGTTAGTTGAGCCCTCCGGCAAGCTCAGCTCGTCAACGTGTGAGACCAATGTCACACCGAGGGCTGAGAATAAAGTCATGGTGACGTCCGAACCCGAGCGTGAATTACTCGTGGCAACCATCGCCGTTACCCAGGCCTATCGCTTTGCGATTGATCCCACTCCACAGCAGGCTGACGCCCTGCGCAGCCACATCGGGGGCACCCGGTTCGCCTACAACGCGCTGCTGGGTTTGGTGAAAGCCAATTGGGACGAGAACCGCGCCAAGAAAGAGGTCGGCATCGAGGTCACGATTGACGACTACCTCGCAACCCGTCAATTCGATCTCCAAAAACTCTGGTACGAGCGCCGTGATGTACTGGCACCATGGTGGAGCGAGAATGGCGTGTCGACCTACAACTACGCCTGTTTAAATCTGTCTAAGGCCTTCGCCAACTGGCGCAGCGGCAAATGCAAGTTCCCCAGCTTCAAACAGCGTGGAGGAAGGGCATCGGTGAGCTTTATGTCCGGCGCCGTCCGTCTGGCCGATTCCCACCACGTGCGCATCTGCCGCATTGGCGAGATCAAGACCTACGAATCCATGCGCAAGCTGAATCGCCACCTGGACCGCGGCACGGGACGAATCATGGCCGCGACCCTCTGTTCGAATGGCGCCAGGTTCTTCATCTCCTTCACCGTGGAGGTTCAGCGCACCATCCCCGGGACGCGTCCCCCCGAACGAGTGATTGGTATCGACGTGGGTCTTACCACTCTCTACACGGGCGCCACGCCGGACGGCAAACAGGTTCTCCACGTCGAGAACCCCCGACACGTCGTTGCGGCTGAGAGGAAGCTGGCCCACGTGCAACGCATCGCGAGTCGACGCCAAGGACCTCGAAAAGGCGTCGCCCCGCCGAACCGGTGGAAGAAGGCAAACGCTCGGGTCCAGAAGGTTCACGCCGGCGTCGCCACCTCGAGGCGAAACCTGATTCACGAGACCACGACAATGTTGGCGAAGAATTACGACCTGATCGTCGTTGAGGACCTCAATGTCGCGGGCATGGTGAAGAATCACTCGCTCGCCAAGCACATCAGTGATGCCGCGTGGCGTGAGTTCACTCGCCAACTCGACTACAAGACGAAGTGGTACGGATCGACGCTCGTGAAAGTGGACAGGTTCTATCCGTCATCGAAGATCTGCGCGTCGTGTGGGACAGCGAAAGCCAAGCTGTCCCTCGCGACGCGTACTTACGCCTGTGAACATTGCGGGCACACGATAGGGCGCGACCTCAACGCGGCCATCAACCTGGCCCGACAAGGCCTGGCGGGGACAAGCTCCGTTACTGGACGCGGAGCGAAGGTAAGACCAAAGCATCAGCAACTTGATGCCAAGGCACACCCCGATGAAGCGTCAACCAAAGCGCTGATAACAATCGGCGTCTAGGAGATACTTCGGTCTAGAACGTCGGTGGTGAGTTCGGCTATTTGCCCTTCATCAACGAAGTTTTCCGGGGGAGGTAACGTCGCACCTATGGCAACTTCGAAACGTGAACGTCAAAAAGCGGCTCGCCGCGTAAAAATGGAGCAAATGCAGCGTCAGGCGAAGCGTCGCCAGAACATCCGTCGCGGCATCATCGTCGGCATTGTGGCGGTGCTCGTTCTCGGTGCGGGCACGCTCCTCTTCTCTTCGAAGACGACCACAACGACCCTGCCAACGACCACGACGTCGCCAACGTCAGCAACCACGACCACGCTCGCCCCCACACCGACCACGATTCCCAAGGCCCGGGCCGCGGCCCTGCAATCGAAGGCCAACGCGGCGGCCGTGGCGGCCGGTTGCCCGGCCTCCACGACAACTCGAGTGAACAACCTGACCTGGGCCAAAGCCCCCGCGGTGACCATTGACAAGTCCAAGACCTACGAGGCGCACTTCGTGACGACGGCCGGCGACTTCGTCGTCAAACTCGACGCGGCCACGGCACCGATCACGACCAACAACTTCGTCTTTTTAGCCCAGCACGACTTCTACAAGTGCGTGATCTTTCACCGCGTGATTCCCGGCTTCGTCGTCCAGGGGGGCGACCCAACAGGCGCGGGTTCCGGCGGTCCGGGCTACACCATCCCTGACGAACTGCCCAAGACCGGTAACCCGACGTACCCGCTCTACTCACTCGCCATGGCCAACGAAAGCAAACCGCACACCGGCGGAAGTCAGTTCTTCATCGTGACGGGAGCTTCCGGTGAGGCGCTGGGAAATACGTACTCACTGTTCGGTCGGGTCATCAGCGGTCAGAATGTCGTCGCAACCATCAACAACGAAGGTCTCCCCGGAACGGGTGTTCCACCCGTGGTCACCAACCGCATGCTGTCCGTCACCATCACCGAGTCATAGGAGCAACAATGAGCGACAACATTCCCAACCCCGACGGATCGAGCGAGAAGCGTCAGAAGTTTGACGCCGCGCCCCCGATGATCATCGACACCGACAAGACCTACACCGCCACCATGGTGACGAGTAAGGGCACTTTGGAGATTGTGCTCGATGCTCTCGGTGCGCCCAACACGGTCAACAGTTTCGTGTTCCTCGCCCGCTGGCACTACTACGACGGCATCGTTTTTCACCGAGTCATTCCCGGTTTCGTCCTCCAGGGTGGCGACCCCACGGGAACCGGCGCGGGCGGACCGGGTTACAAGTTCAAGGATGAGTTGCCCAAGCCCGGTCGCTACGAACTCGGATCGCTCGCGATGGCCAATGCCGGCCCCCACACGAACGGCTCGCAGTTCTTCGTCATCTCCGGTCCCGACGGCATCCGTCTTCCTCCGCTCTACGCACATTTCGGTCAGGTCGTGAAGGGACTTGACGTCGTTGAGGTCATCAACGCAATCGGTACGCCGTCGGGCAAGCCCCGCGAGGACGTCGTCATCGAGTCAGTAACCATCACCGAGTCTTAGAGACTCGCCGGGTCCTGACCTCTGGTCACGACCACGTCGCCACGCACGACGCGCCACCCATTGTCGTCATGGTGCACGATGCCCGTCGCGCCGAGTGTCACCAACGCGACGTCCTTCGCGAGCAGTGAACGAGTTCGCGCCATCTGTTCATCGCTCGCCGCGAGGCACAACGCCGCACCGGAGCGATAGCCAAGGCCCGTCGTTGGCGCACCGCCGCGCGGATCAATCATGACGTCGCCGAGGACGGTGGCGACCGAACCAATCGCGACGAGCGTGGTCGACGCATCAATGGCGTCGCCGACATCAGTCGCTCGCCACACCGAGCGCGCGTGCAGTGGCGAACCGTCACCGAGGATGACGACGTCCGCGTCGCTGATCCGCCGGGCAAAATAAGGATCGCTCAGCGCGAGTCGGTCGCCCGCCATGAGCGCCTCGACGCGAAGGTCATAACCGTCAAACGCTGCCGCGATCGCGAGGGCCGACTCAGTAATCCCGGTGAATGCCGCAGCCGTGGGCACGATCACGACGTCAGCGTTCTCCGGACGACGCAACGTCTCGTGGTCGGCCAGCAGAGCAGCGAGTCCCTCCAGTGATCCGACCGCGAACGTCGAGTGACTCATCCGGCGAGTCTCGCACCCAGAGCCATTCAACGCGGCAACTAATGTCTCTCCATGGTCTTTCAAAGAGTCGGCGTACTGGGATCGGGCATCATGGGCAGCGGCATTGCCGAGGTTGCCGCCGCGACGGGCGCCACGGTCATCGTGCGGAGTCGAAGCCAGGCCACCGCTGACGCCATGCTCACCACGATGCAGAAGTCCTTGGCGAAGCAGGTAGAAAAGGGCAAGAGAGACCAGGGCGAGGCGGACGCCATACTTTCGCGGGTCACCGCGACCACGCACCTGTCGGACTTGTCGGACTGCGACTTCGTCATCGAATCAGTGATCGAAGACCTCGCGGTGAAGCGCGCCCTCTTCAACGAACTCGGAGGCGTCGTCAACCCCGAAGCGGTGCTCGCCACCAACACCTCAACGTTGTCAGTCATCGAACTCGCGATGGAGACGTCGCGACCGGACCGCGTCTGTGGTCTTCACTTCTTCAATCCCGCGTCGGTCATGTCGCTCGTGGAAGTGGTTCGTCCAATCTGTGCGAGCGACGAAACAATGGCGGCCGTGACTGAGTTCGTCCTCGCGTGTGGCAAGGAGCCGGTCAACGTAAAGGACCAGGCCGGCTTCGTCGTCAACGCTCTCCTCTTCCCGTATCTCAACAACGCGGTGCGACTCCTCGAGCAGGGCGTCGCCACCAAAGAAGGCATCGACATCGCGATGAAGGGCGGGTGCGGCTTCCCCATGGGACCCTTCGCGCTCTTGGACCTCGTGGGACTCGACACGTCGGTGGCAATCCTCGACGCCCTCTTCGCGGAGTTCGCCGAGCCGAACTTCTCACCACGGCCGCTGCTGCGCCGAATGGTCAGCGCCGGCCAGCTGGGCCGCAAATCGGGCACCGGCTTCTACGACTACCGTCGCTAAAGAGAGACGGGGGAACGATGGCCGAACGCTCGAAGCCATGGGTGATGCGGACCTACTCGGGACACTCCACCGCCGTGAAGTCGAACGAGCTCTACCGTCAGAACCTCGCGAAGGGTCAGACCGGCCTCTCCATTGCCTTCGATCTGCCGACCCAGACCGGCTACGACTCGGACCACGTGCTGTCGCGCGGTGAGGTCGGCAAGGTCGGCGTACCGGTCAGCCATCTCGGCGACATGCGGGCGCTGTTCGACGGCATCCCGCTCNNCCTTCGATCTGCCGACCCAGACCGGGTACGACCCCGACAGTCCCGCGGCGCAAGGCGAGGTCGGCAAGGTCGGTGTGCCGGTCGCGCACCTCGGACACATGCGCCAACTCTTCGACGGTCTCCCCCTCGCCGAGATGAACACGTCCATGACGATCAACGCCACGGCGGCGTGGCTCTGGGGCCTCTACCTCGCCCTCGCTGAAGAACAAGGCGTCGACCTCAACCAACTCCAGGGCACCACCCAAAACGACATCGTGAAGGAGTACCTCAGTCGAGGCACGTACATCTTCGCGCCCGAACCGTCGAAGCGGCTCATCGTCGACATGATCGCCTACGGCCACGATCACGCCGCCAAGTGGAATCCGATCAACGTCTGCAGTTACCACCTTCAAGAGGCCGGGGCCACACCGGTCCAAGAGATCGCGTACGCCCTTGCGACCGCCATTGACGTCCTCGACGCCGTACGTGACTCGGGCAAGATCCCGTCAGACCAGATGCCCCACGTCGTCGGTCGAATCTCCTTCTTCGTCAACGCCGGCGTGCGATTCATTGAAGAGATCGCCAAGATGCGAACCTTCACGGCGATGTGGGACGAGATCTGTCGCTCGCGCTACGGCGTGCAAGATGCCTCCCTGCGCCGCTTTCGCTACGGCGTGCAGGTGAACTCACTCGGACTCACCGAACAACAGCCGGAGAACAACGTCCAGCGAATCGTGCTGGAAATGCTCGGTGTCACGCTGTCCGCTGACGCGCGCGCCCGAGCCATTCAACTACCGGCGTGGAATGAAGCGCTCGGCCTCCCCCGTCCCTCGGACCAGCAGTGGAGTCTTCGGATGCAACAGGTGCTCGCCTTCGAGAGCGACCTGCTCGAGTACCCCGACATTTTCGCCGGTTCCCAAGTCATGGAGGCCAAGGTCAAGGAGTTGACCAACGCGGCCCGCATCGAACTCGACGACGTGCTGGCGCTCGGCGGTGCGTTTCGGGCGATCGATGAATTGAAGGGCCGTCTCGTCGCCAGCCAGTCGGCGCGCGTGGCGCGCATCGAGTCCGGTGAGCAGATCGTCGTTGGCGTGAACCGCTTCACCGAAACGGCCGAGTCGCCCCTGACGAGCGACACCGCCCTCGAGGCCATCTTGACCGTCGACCCCGCGGTCGAACGTGAGCTGATTGACGACGTCGTCAAGTGGCGCGCCGCGCGCGATGAATCGCTGGTCCAGTCCTCCCTGGCCGAACTGCGTCGAGTTGCCGCCAGCTCTGACGCGAGCGACAACATCATGGTGCCAACGATCGCCCTGGCCAAGGCCGGCGGCACGACCGGTGAATGGGCCGACGCACTGCGCGATGTCTACGGGGAATATCGTGCGCCGACCGGCGTGCGCACGGGCGTTGCGGCCCGTGGTCCACTGTTCGCCACGCTGGTCGAGCGCTCCAAGGCAGTGACCGCGAAGCGCGGGTCGCCGCCAAAACTCCTCGTCGCCAAGCCCGGTCTCGATGGTCACTCCAACGGCGCCGAGCAGATTGCGGTCGCCGCGCGTGACGCCGGCTTCGAGGTCGTCTATCAAGGGATCCGCCTCTCCCCCGAGGAGATCGTCGCCACCGCGCGTGACGAGGACGTCGACGTCATCGGACTGTCGATCCTCTCTGGGTCCCACCTCGCCCTCGTCGCGAGAATCGTCGAAGGTCTCCACGGCGCCGGCCTCGACACCGTGGTCGTCGTCGGAGGCATCGTGCCCGACGAGGACGCCAAGGAACTACGCCGTCTCGGGGTTGCCGCGGTCTACACGCCGAAGGACTTCTCGCTCGCGACGATCATGGACGACCTCTTGGGAATCGTCGAGTCGCTTAGTTGAAGAGTTGTGGTCGACGGTTTGAGAAGTGACCGGCGTTGAACCATCGGCCCGAGAAACGCCAGTTCGGCACGGAATCAACGACCAACGGTACGGACTTCTGCTGCTGGAGAATTTCCTGCGCAGCCGCCCTCAGCGCGGCCAACTCGTCAGGTGCCAACACTGGACGCGGCGTCAGGCCGTAGTTCACAGAGGAACGTTCCCGTGTTTGCGCTTCGGCAGCTCTTCTCGCTTGCTGCGAAGTAGTTCGAGCGAGCGACTGAGGAGTCGACGGGTCTCGGCGGGGTCGATGACGTCGTCGATGAAACCACGCTCCGCCGCAATGTAGGGCGAGACGTACTCCTCTTCGTACTGCCCGACCAACTGCTTGCGGAGTGCCGGGGGATCGTCCGATGCGAGGAGATCGCGACGGTGCACGATCTCAACCGCACCGCCGGCGCCCATGACCGCGAGCTCCGCGGTCGGCCAGGCGTAGGCGAGATCGGCGCCGATTGACTTGGAGTTCATCACGACGTACGCGCCTCCGTAGGCCTTGCGTATGACCACCGAGATGCGCGGCACCGTCGCTTCGCAGAACGCGTAGAGCAACTTCGCGCCGTGGCGAATGATGCCTCCGTACTCCTGCTCGGTTCCGGGCATGTAGCCGGGCACGTCGACAAACGTCACGAGGGGGATGTTGAACGCGTCACAGGTGCGTACGAAGCGCGCGGCTTTCTCACTCGAGTCGATGTCGAGGACGCCGGCGAGCACGTTGGGCTGGTTGGCCACAATGCCCACGGAGTGGCCATCGATGCGCGCAAAGCCACAGGTGATCTGCTGCGCGAACGCCGCATGGACCTCCATGTAGTCCCCGCCGTCAACGATCGACGTGATGATCTTCTTCATGTCGTAGGGGAGGTTGGGCGAACCGGGCAGGACGTCACGCAACTCTTCGCAGAGACGGTTGGGGTCATCGCCCGTGAGGATTCGTGGCGCTTCCTCCATGTTGTTCGACGGTAGGAATGACAGAAGGTAACGAACCTCGTCGAGCACACTCTTCTCGTCCGGCATGACGAAATTGGCGACGCCGGACTTGGTGGCGTGGGTCATCGCACCGCCGAGTTCCTCCAGCGTGACGTCCTCGCCCGTGACGGTCTTCACGACGTCAGGCCCGGTGATGAACATGTGACTCGTGTCCTTCACCATGAAGATGAAGTCGGTCAGGGCCGGTGAGTAGACGCCGCCTCCGGCGCTGGGCCCGAGGATGACCGAAATCTGCGGCACGACACCCGAAGCTCGTGCGTTGCGGATGAAGATCCCGCCGTAGGCGTTGAGGGCTGCGACGCCCTCTTGGATTCGCGCACCCCCGCCGTCGTTGAGACCGACGATTGGCAGTCCCATCGACGTCGCCATGTCCATGATCTTGTGGATCTTCTCACCGTGGGCTTCGCCGACGGCCCCACCAAAGACGGTGGAGTCCTGGGAGAAGACGCAGACTTGGCGATCGTCGATCTTCCCGTATCCCGTAATCACACCGTCGGTAAAGGGCCGATTATCCTCCATGCCCATCCCATCGGCGTGGTGGCGACTGAGCATGTCGAGTTCCTGGAAGGTGCCTTCGTCGAGCAGGTACTCAATCCGCTCGCGGGCTGTCATCTTCCCGCGAGAAAGGTGGCGTTCGATTGCCTTCTCGCCGCCGGCCGCGCGCGCTTGGGACTTGCGAGCTTCCAGATCCGTCAAGCGCTCTGTCATTGAATGCTCCATGGGTTGCAAGGCTATCCAATCAATAGAGAGGTCGCCCCCAGGAGCAAATGGACACGTAACAACGAGTACCGACCGTCGACGTCCTGCGCGGGCGACGCAGGGGGCAACGGTCCTCGTTCGAAACAGGTTCGTGTCGAGTTCGTCGCTAACCGCCTTCTTGGACGAGCTCGATCAACGTCCCAAACGATGTCTGGGGGTGCACGAACGCCACGATGGTTCCACGTGATCCGAGGCGCGGCACCTCGTCAATGACCCGTGCACCCGAGGCCTTCACCGCTTCGAGGGCGACGGCGCAGTCATCGACGCGGTAGGCCACGTGGTGTAGTCCTTCGCCATTCTTTGCCAAATACTTCGCCACCGGTGAGTCGTCACGGGTTGGCGTGAGGAGTTGGATGTAGGAGTCGGCCACCTTGATCAATGCCTCGTCAACGCCGTCGGACGCAACGTCCTCGCGGTGCACGACGACGGCACCCAACACGTCCTCGTACCACTTGATGGCCGCGTCGATGTCGTTGACCGCGATGGCGATGTGGTCAATCTCGGTCAGTAGCGAAGTCATGCCTACTCCTGGTCGTGTCGACGAAAGATGGTGAGCCGATCTTCGCCGACACTCGCTCGAAGCTCGGGGTTCGTGATGCCGAGTCCTTCTCGGTCCGCCACACAGAGAACGCCAATTTTGCCCTCGTGGCGATTGTGGTGAACTTCATACGCGGCCTCCCCCGTCTCGACGAGCGGGAAGACCGCCGAGAGTGGTGGCACGACTTTGCCGTCCATGATGGTCTGATTGGCCGCCCACGCCTCGCGGTAGTTCGAGAAGTGCGATCCCTTGATCGTCTTGAGTTTCATCCAGAGATGGCGGTTGTCGTATTCGATCATGTACCCACTCGTCGCGGCACACGTCACGATCGTGCCGCCTCGCTTCGCGACAAAGACACTCGCTCCCATGGTCGAGCGACCGGGATGTTCAAAGACAATGTCGGGGTCATCGCCGACGAGGGCACGGATGTCCTTACCGAGTCGGCGCCACTCGCTTTCGTCCTGGGTGTGTTCGTCCTTCCAAAACCGATAGTCATTGGCGCGACGGTCAATGACGTGCTCGCAGCCCAGTTCGCGCAGCGTCTCGACCTTGCTCGCACTCGACACGACTCCGATTGGCGTGCCACCGGAGTTGAGGACGTGCTGCACGGCGAAGGAACCGATGCCTCCCGACGCTCCCCAAATGAGTACCTTGTCGCCCTGGGTGACCGGCGCGCCGTTGTGCGAAACCAACATGCGATAGGCCGTGGAGTTGCACAGTGCATTGACCGCCGCCTCTTCCCACGTCAGGTGCGTTGGTTTGGGCATCAGCTGGTTCGCCTTCACGACGCAAATATCCGCGAGTCCTCCGAAGTTGGTCTCAAATCCCCAGATCCGCTGACTGCTGGACAGCATCGAGTCGTCGTGACTGGATGGATCCTGGTCGTCGACGTAGTTGCAGTGGACCGTGACCTCATCACCGACGCTCCAATTTCTCACGGCCGATCCGGCGCGAATAATGACGCCGGCGGCGTCGGAGCCAATGACGTGGTAGTCGAGTGCGTGACGCTGTCCCCAGAACGACTCCTTGGCGAGTCGATCAAGAAATCCGAATGTGGAGAGCGGCTCGAAGATGCTCGTCCACACCGAATTGAAGTTGATTGACGACGCCATCACCGCAATGAACACCTCGTCCGGCGCCAATGCAGGGACCGGCACTTCGTCAACGTGAAGACTTACCCGCGGATCCTTGTCGGCACTCGCCATCCCCTCGAACATTGACTGTTCGTCACGTCGAACGAAAACGGCCCGCGTCTTTAAGGGCATGTCGATGGACGCCAAAACCTCTCCCGAAGCACCGGAGCGCACCGCGTCGAGAATCTCACTCATGGCGGTGAGGTTACTTGGCGCGGCCGGTTTCCCCAATACACCGTCCAATCGTTCTCTTCACCGAAAGCAACCTCAAAGAACCGTCTATCGTGACTTCCATTGGAACAAGGGAGTCTTCATGTCACGCAGCGTTATCGTCGCCGGTAGTCGAACCGCCATTGGGAAACTCGCGGGCGCGTTCGCGTCGCTGAGCGCAATGGACTTAGGCGGCGCCGCCATTCGAGGGGTGCTCGATCGTACCGGGGTCGACCCCGCGAGCGTGGACCTCGTGTTGATGGGTCAAGTGCTCCAAGCCGGTCAAGGTCAGATCACCGCACGCCAGGCCGCGGTGAAGGGCGGTATCCCAATGACCGTCAACGCCACCACAATAAATAAGGTCTGTCTCTCCGGTCTGCAGACTATTTACCTTGCCGATCTCATGATTCGCGCCGGTGAAGCCGACATCATCGTCGCCGGCGGCATGGAGTCCATGACCAACGCGCCGTATTTACTGCCCGGTGCGCGCGCCGGCTACCGCATTGGCGACCAGAAGGTCGTGGACGCGATGATGTTCGATGGACTCACCTGCGCCTTCGACCAGTGCGCCATGGGACTCGCCACCGAGCGCCACAACCAGGGACGAATCACCCGCGCCCGCCAGGACGAGTTCTCAGCTCGGAGCCACCAGTTGGCCGCCGAGGCAATCAAGTCGGGCAAATTCGCCGACGAGATCGTCCCCGTGGCCGTCCCCCAGCGAAAGGGCGACCCCGTGTTGATCGAGACGGACGAGGGCGTGCGCGCCGAAACGACGGCCGAGTCACTCGGCCAACTCCGTGGGGCGTTCGAAAAGGACGGCACCATCACCGCGGGCAACGCCTCACAGATCTCCGACGGTGGCGCGGCGGTGCTCGTCATGTCGGCCGAGCGAGCCGAGCAACTCGGTCTCACGCCGCTGGGAGAACTCGTCAGCTACGGCCAGGTCGCGGGACCCGACGCCTCGCTCCTCACGCAGCCGTCGCACGCGATTGCGCAGGCGGCGAAGAAAGCCCACCTCGACGTGAAGAGCATTGACCTCTTCGAGATCAACGAGGCGTTCGCCGCCGTTGGGCTCGCCTCCGCTGACGACCTCGGTATCGATGAAGACAAGATCAACGTCAATGGCGGTGCCATTGCCCTCGGTCATCCGGTTGGAATGTCGGGAACTCGCATTGCGCTCACCGCGCTCACGGAGCTACGTCGACGCGGCGGCGGCGTGGCCGCGGTGGCCCTTTGCGGCGGCGGCGGTCAAGGTGACGCCGCCATACTTCGCTCTCTCTAATCAGGAACGAAACTCGCAACGACGTCGTAGCGTTCCAGACCGACCGGCCGATCCTCAGGCAGTGCGAGCACGAAGGCACCTCCGAGTGGATAGTTGCTGTGACGTAACACCTTCGGCAACTCCTTGGCCACGGTGATCATCAACTCGTGCACCGTGGGATTGTGGGCGACGACCAGCAGCGACGTCGTCACGGGATCGATCGCCGCGAGATTAATAAGTACGTCCTCGGCCGAGACATTGTGGACGCCGTTATAGATCAGTTCGCTGAATTCGCAGTGAGCGACGAAGGGAGTCCCGTGAAACGCTCGCCGAAACGTCTCCCTCGTGCGAGCCGCGGAGCTCACCAGCGCTGTCGTAGGTCCGAACTGGCCGAGTTCCTTCGGATCAATCGCCCATTCTCGGAGTTTTGTGCACTCTTCGCGTCCACGTTTGTTCAGCGTGCGAACAAAATCCGACTCTCCTGGTCCCGCGGGTGACGTCTTCGCGTGTCGAACGATAGTGAGATAGCGCACTCCGTAATACTGACGCATCAGCGTGGCGTGCACCACTGGTGTCGTGGTTTAGCGTTGGAGGGTGCACGCATCGTTGACGTACTTCCAGGCAATCATCATGGGACTGACCCAAGGGATTACCGAACTCTTCCCGATTTCGAGCCTGGGCCATTCAGTGCTGCTGCCCGGAATCCTCGGATGGCATAACCTCGTCAACTCTCAGTCCAAGCCGGAGTCGTTCTTCCTGGCCTTCATTGTCGGTCTACACGTCGGCACGGCCCTCGGTCTCCTGGTCTATTACCGCGCCACCTGGATCACCCTCTTTCGAGGTCTTGGCCGACAGCTCGCGGCGACTCGTGCGCACGGTGTCTCGTCACTGTGGCGTCTCTCTGATCCCGAAATCGACAAGAACTACCGACTGCTGTTCATTCTGGCCGTCGCCACGGTGCCCGTGGGAATTGCCGGTCTCCTGTTCGAGCACGAGTTGCGCGTACTTTTCGCCAAACCACTCGCCGCCGCGATCTTCCTCTCCATTAACGGAGTACTCCTGTTGGTCGGTGAACGCCTCCGTCGAAACAGCGGACGTCACGTGCAGTACAAGTCGCTCGACACGATGAGCGCGCGGGGCGCCCTCGCCATTGGCTGCTCGCAGATCTTCGCACTCTTCGCGGGTATATCACGCAGTGGTATTTCAATGGTGGCTGGCTTGATGGACGGACTTGACCACGAGGAGTCGGCAAACTTCGCGTTCCTTCTCGCCACCCCCGTCATTCTTCTGGCCGGGATGTTGAAACTGCCCGATCTGATGGGCCCCTTAGGCGACGGCGTGCGCTACCAGACGCTGGTCGGCGCGCTCTGCGCCATGGTGACCGCCATGATTTCCGTGCGGTTCCTCACGAAGTGGTTCACGACCAAGACCTTGATTCCCTTTGGCTTCTACAGCCTCGTGGCCGGACTTCTCTGTGTGGTGCGTTTCGGCTAGTCGTTGAGGATTCGCCGGCCGTCGATTGCGCGACCGAGCGTGAGGTCGTCGGCAAACTCCAAGTCGCCACCAACGGGAAGTCCGCTCGCCGGTTGCGACACGACGAGACCCGGCACTTGCAAGAGTCGACTGAGGTACATGGCAGTCGCGTCGCCTTCCACATTGGAGTTGAAACAGAGGATGACCTCTTTCACGGGACCGTGAAGTCGAAGGATCAACTCCTGGATTCGTAATCGGTCGGGCGTGATGCCTTCGAGGGGACTGAGCACACCGTGCAACACGTGATACGTCCCGTGGAACGCACCGGAGCGCTCAACGGCGACGACGTCGGGAGGGTTCTCGACCACGCAAATGGTTGTCTGATCGCGCCGCTCGTCAGCGCAGATTGGACACAGTCCCCCAGCCTCGGCAATGTTGCAGCAACGCTCGCAGAACGAGAGCTTCGTCTTCATCTCGTCGAGCGACTGTGCGAGTCGGGCGACGTCTTCGTGGGGTTGACGCATCAACCAGAACGCAATCCGCTGCGCCGATTTTGGTCCGACGCCGGGAAAGCGCCCAAGTTCGTCGACCACTGCTTGCAGTGGTGGTGGGTAGCTCATCAGATCTCCGTCGCGCCGGGGAACATCTCGGTGATGAGGTGTTCGCCCGCCGAGTCCACGATGATGACCGACTCATCGGGTGAGTACGTCTCCTCGACTTCTGCAGGTCGCGGCTGCACGCGACGCGGCGTCGATGCGGGTGCGGCCGTTGACGTCGCGAGCGAAGGATCGACGGCCCACGTGATCTGCAGTGGAGCCTTGAACTCGTGCTCCATCGCGCTCTTCAGACCCTGAGCGAACAGTTCGGTGTTCTGGCGCATCTCCTCACTGGGCAGCGCAATGGTGAGGTGCGATCCTTCGAGCGAGCGGACGAACGCCGCCTTCAAGAGGAGTTGTGCCCCGCGCGACGTATGCGGGATGACTCGATCGACGAATCGTTCACGAACGTCGTCCAGGTCAAGTTCGACGCTCGACGTGGCGTCACCGGTCGTTGCAACGACGAGTGCCGGCTCTGTCGTCGGCTCACTCGCCACAGTGGCCTTGGCGGCGACGGGCGCGTTCGGCGTCGGTGTTGGCGTGCCAATCGGTCGCAACACCGCGGGGGCGACGGGCGCGGCCGGCTCCACGCGAACGCCGTCGCGTTCGAGACGAGTCACTCGCTCCTCGAGCGCTTCGATCGAACTGTCCAGTTCGGGCTTGATGAGTCGCACCAGCGCCACTTCGAGAATCACAATCTTCTCGGGGGCACTCTTCATTTCGCGCATGGCCCGCCCAACGGTCTCGAGAATGCGTACGGTCCGGGGAAGTCCAAGTTGTTCACCCCACGCAGCGAGTCGTCGTCGGTCACTGTCCACGGCGTCGGCGACCTCAGGTGCCACTTGCAACAAGAAGACCTGGCGCACTTCGGCGGCGAAACTCTCCGCGAGCTGTTCGGGGTCCCATCCTTCTCGCGTCAACACCGCGAGTGACCTCAACGCTTCGACGGCGTCGCCGTCGACGAGGGCGTGGAAGAGTCCGTCGAACTCCGGTTGACTCTCAATGAGTGAACCGGTGGCGATGAGTTGATCGAGTGCGCTCAGTGCGTCACGCGCCGATCCGCGACCGAGTCGCACCGCCGCTTCGATGGTCGCATCGTCAGCGCTCAATCCGGCCGCCTTCTCGACTTCGTGCAGCAAGGAGTTGAGCGTCTCTCCATTGAAGAGTCGGAACTCGAGGTGCTGGGTGCGAGAGCGGATGGTCGGCATGACCTTGTGCGGGTCGGTCGTCGCGAGGACGAACACGACGTGCGGCGGCGGCTCCTCCAACGTTTTCAAGAGGGCGGCCGACGCCGCTTTACTGAGTTGGTGCACCTCGTCGAAAATATAGACCTTCCAACTGCCCGGCGTCCCGTGCCACGCGCCCGCGGTGATGTCACGGATGTCGTCGACACCGTTGTTGGACGCGGCGTCGAGTTCGGTCACGTCGAGTGAAGTTCCCTTGGTGATGGCAACGCAACTTGCACACTTGTTACAGGCGTCACCGTCGAGCGGATTCTCGCAGTTGAGGGCTTTGGCGAGGATGCGCGCCGTCGTGGTCTTACCCGTGCCGCGAGGACCAGAAAACAGATAGGCGTGGGAAACGCGCTGGTTCTTCACCGCTCCTTGAAGAGCACGAACCACGTGGTCTTGACCACGAAGTTCGACGAATCGACCTGGACGAAACCGTCGGTAAAGAGAGGTCACACCGTCAATCGACGTAGGAGTTGTGGACGCTTCAGCCATGCACGCATGCTAACGGCGAGGTGTCAGGTGCCGAGGTCCAAAGCAGTGGTCAG
>PLZP01000103.1:24722-26402 GCA_003152215.1 Acidimicrobiaceae bacterium
TTCAAATCCCACCTCCTCCGCCAACCAAGCCAGCCAGCCAGCCAGCCGGCCAACCAGCCAGTCTTGGTACGCAGAGCGGATCGACTGGAACTGGCAGCGTGTGACTCAGGAAGTAGGAGTCCAGATGCGGTCAAGCGGTATCACGTGAAGGCGATCTTCAGGTGAGTAAGAGCGTTGGCCGAGGTACAACACCAAGCCCGCGACAAAGCTGTTCCCGAGCTTGTCCCGGAGAAGCCGAAGTCCCTTTAACTCCGTGCTCGGGACACTATTGCCAGTCTTGATTTCGAATCCCAACACGGCGCCGTCGTCGCGTTCAACTACGAGATCAACCTCATCGCCGTCGTGAGTCCGCCAGTGACCGAAGGCTGCGACGTCGTCACTCCAGGACGCCTGCTTTACTAACTCTCCGACAGCGAACGACTCAAGGAGGTGACCTAACTCAGTGAGGGCCGCCGGATCTCGAGCAGCGAGCTTGGCTGGCGTGAGGCGAAGAAGTCGCGCCGCTACCCCCGAGTCCATGACGTGGATTTTTGGAAGCGCTCCTGAACGTGCCGACAATGTCCTCCCCCATGCATCGAGCCGATAGAGGAGAAATACTTTCTCCAACAAGGAGGTGTAGTTTTCGGCCGTCGATGCGGCGAGTCCGATGCTGGCGGCGGCGCGCTCGACGTTCAGCAACTGGGCGGTCTGCCCGGCGAGACGCACGAGCAAGTTGGCAAGTTGCCGACCTTGGCGCAGTTTGCTTAGTTCTCGAACATCGCGTTCCAGGGTGAGTTTGACGTAGTCGTCGAACCAACGTTGCCGACCGCGACCCGCGCTAGCAGCGAGCGCCAGTGGGAAACCACCGTCGCAGATCCGTTCAATGTAGTCCGTGCGTGACGTCGTCGAGTTCTTAGAAGTCACCAGGGTGTGGGGATCTCGGAGCGCCCTCACCAAGAATTCCTCATGCACTCCGGCGAGTTCCCCTTGCGACAGAGGGTATATGGGAAGGCGCGACAGTCTCCCGGTCAAGGACTGCGCGGCCTCCGGCAGCGCATCGTGGCGTGCAGAACCGGCTAACACGTATCGTCCGGGATTGGTGCGTGCATTGAGTTCAACCTTGATGGCATCCAGGACTTGCGGTGCCTTCTGATACTCGTCGATGCAAACTGTCTCGTCCCCACCGACCAGCAGGCTGACATCTGCGGCGGCGGCGGCGAGCGTCGCGGCATCGTCGAGGTCGACAAGACGACCGCCACAAGAGTCCGCAATCTGGCGAAGCAACGTTGACTTGCCGACGCTTCGCGGACCTTCCAGTAATAAGACGGGTGTGTCCTGCATCCGACTCAACGCCTCCGGCAGGGCGCGTCGGGGTCTCATACTCATTGACTCTGGTGCCATCAGGAGATTCTAGCATGAGCTGGGGTTTTCGAGGCCCTTAGNNCGAGCATGTGTTCGCGAAAGGACCAACCGCGGGCTCAACGGCCGCGAACACTTGGAACAGAAAGGTCGTATCTCATCGAAGATTGTGTGGTCGCATTGGTTCAAAACGTGTGGAGCGCCCGGGTGACCTGCAATCATCTCCAGCACACAGGCGCCTACACCAGTTTCGTCAACACCCCGCCAGCCAGCTAAGGGGTCTTCACGAAACGAGACCCCATCTGTTGACGAAAGTTCCGAGAGTCCCGTCCCAAGGTCGCT
>PLZP01000069.1 GCA_003152215.1 Acidimicrobiaceae bacterium
CCAATAACTCGTCAGGTGCTCGTCGTCGTTGTCGATGTCGGACACGACAATTGATTTCGCGCAGCGAGCACTTGCGCGGCGGCACCGACCAACGTGGCTCTCGGAATCGTTCCCGCACTCACGGCGTTGACAATGGCGGTCGAAATCTTGGCCGCGAGTGCCAACGATGCGCTCGGTGACGAGGGGGAGCCGTAGAGGATCAGGTCGTCGCCCGCCGCGAGGGCCTGCACCGAGGCCGCCGGTTCCGCCAAGTGCAGCGCGCTGATGGCCCCGGCGGAGAGCGAATCCGTGACGATGAGTCCCGTGAAGCCGAGTGTCTTTCGAAGTGCCTGCACGACCACCGTAGAGAGTCCGGCCGGAAGCAAGGAGAGGCCAGGCACTCGAGCGTTGGACATCATCACCGCGGTCGCTCCGTTGGCGATGGCCTGTTTGAACGGCACGAGACCGGTGGTCTGGAGTTTCGGCCACGTCAGCGTGTTCGCGGGACCGTAGTCAGTGTTGCGCGTGGCGTAACCGAGCCCCGGGAAGTGCTTCACCACCGACAGCACGCCGGCCTGGCTCAGTCCCTTCATGAACGCGGTGCCGTCGGTCGCCGCAATCGCCGGATCGCCACTGAACGATCGATAGCCGTCGGGGTTGGCGGCACCCGGTTCCTGCGCCCGACCGTCGACGTCGAGCACGGGCGCCAGGTCAGTGTTCACCCCGGCACCGATGAGCTTCTTGCCAACGCGCACTCCGACCGCCGTTATTTGCGCGGCAGTGAGATTCTTGCCCATGGTCTGAGCCCAGGGAAACGATCCGACGAGATTGGTGAGTCGCACGACGCCGCCGCCCTCCTCGTCCGTCATGACCACTAGTGCGTAGTGTCCCGGCCGTTGACGCTGGAGCGTGGCCAGTATCGGCGCGAGCGTCGGCGGCGCCGTCGAGCCAAAGAGAAGGAGGCCGCCGTACCCGGCACGGGCGGCCGGACCCATCGCGCCAATATTTGTTGCGTACACCGGGACCGCAATCGTCTCGTTTGCCAGTTGGGGCAACGTCCACGCGTTGACAATCTGCGTGGCGCACGTCAGATTTGACGCGGCGCTCGCACCGTCACCGGCACCCGCCGAGGCGACGATGCTGGCCGCAACGAGCACGCCAACTCCAAAAAATCGCCAGGTGCGCATCATCAAAGGCTACGACGACACTGAAGTCAAAACCGGCCGGTACGCTCGCATTGATTGAAACGAGGAGCACATGACGTCTCTACTTCCCGCGGCGTTCATTGGTCACGGGTCGCCCATGAACGCGATCGACCACAACCGCTATACGGAGTCGTGGGCGAGGTTTGGAGCGTCAATTGAGAAGCCCAAGGCAGTCCTCGTGGTCTCGGCTCATTGGTACGTGAACATCACGGCGATTACCGCGATGCGCATGCCTCGAACCATTCACGACTTCTATGGTTTCCCTCCGGAGCTTTTCGCTGTGCAGTACCCCGCACCCGGTGATCCGTCCATCGCGGAGCGGATCGTCGACGTCGTGCAACCGACCTACATGGGCTTGGACGAAGATAGTTGGGGCATTGACCACGGCACGTGGTCCGTCCTCGTCCACATGTTCCCCCAAGCCGACGTGCCGGTACTCCAACTCTCGATCAACGCGGAACTCCCCTTCGACTACCACTTCAACCTCGGTGCACAGTTGCACGCGCTGCGCAGCGAAGGCGTCCTGATCGTGGGCAGCGGCAACGTGGTGCACAATTTGCGACTGGTTGATTGGAACTCACCGGGCAAGGGCACCGACTGGGCGCAACGATTCGACGACGACGTCCGCGCAATCATGACGAGCGACGCCAATGAACTCGGCCAAGCGGGATCGCACCACGACTACTCCCTGGCCGTGCCGACGCCCGACCACTTCTTGCCCCTCGCGTACGTGGCCGGTCTCTCCGCCGCGGCCAATACGCCCACTCGCACCTTGATCGACGGCTACGAGATGGGCTCACTTTCAATGACCGCCTACGAACTGCCGGCGGCGTAGCTCACTCAGCGCGATGTGCGTTGCGCTCGATAGAGCGAAATGCCCAACGACGCAACGACGAGCAGCGGAAGAACGATGATGGCGGCGACATTCACCCCAGCGACTTCGCTCAGTAGCGCGATGACGCCAATGACAGTGAGCGCGGCGACAAAGAGTTCGGGCGTGTCACCAATGAGAAAGTCCCACCAGAATCGGGCGAAACCAATGAGGAGCCGAAGGACCAGTGGTCGACGATTCACGTGGCCACCGCACTAGTTGTGGCTTGACGGCGACGAAGCAGACTGACGCCGAGCCACGAGACAACGGCGTAGATGCCGATAAGACCGAAGAGCATTGTGTCGCCGCCCGGCCATCGAACTCGTAACCCTTCTCCGGTCCAGAACGTTCCATAGGTAATGAGGAGGATGCCGACCGACATCTTCATGGCATTTTCGGGAACCCGTGACAACTGTTTGGCAACAACAACGCCCGTCACTGCGACCACCACGATGGCGACGCCCGCCACACTCGCCGCCAAACCCAATCGATGTGCTGAGGTTCCCAGCGTCAGAACTGCGACGACGACCTCGAGTCCTTCGAGGAAGACTCCCTTGAACGCCATCACGAAGGCAATGCGATCGCGCCCTTGGCTCTGTCCCGATGCGCGCAGCTCTGCCACCTTCGCTTCATAGATGGCGTCTTCATCGTGCATCGACTTGAGCCCACTTGATCGCAAGATCGCCTTTCGAAGCCACTGCATTCCGAAGATGAGTAACACGCCACCAACGACAAGTCGCAAGATATTCAGTGGGATGCTCACGAGCGCCGGACCGAACGCGGCGACTAATGCCGCGAGCACGAACAACGCCGCAGCCACTCCCTCGAAGGCGGATCGCCAACCGCGGGTATGGCCAACCGCGAACACGATCGTCAGCGCTTCGACCATTTCAACGCAACAAGTGAGGAAGACGGCGCCGACCAGGACCACAACTCCCGACGAGACCGACGCGGCAATGAACACGCTCAACGCTACCCGTTGGCGTACCACCGATACACCAGAACAAACTCGTATATGGGCGGTTCAGACGTCCCGTCGACGCAGTTCGTCTTCGATCGCCGCGGGGTCGAGTCCGCGGCTTCGCAGCAACACAAGCGTGTGGAACCACAAATCGGCCGCTTCGCTCACGACACGCTCATCGTCTTCGGCGAGCGCCGCCACCACCAACTCGACAGCCTCCTCACCAACCTTTCGGGCCACGCGAGCCGTTCCATCGTGCAAGAGCGACACGACGTACGAATCAGAGGAACCGGCCTCTTCACGCTGAAGTATCTTGCGCCACAGCCAGGGCGTGAAGCACGACGTTGATCCGTCGTGACAGGTGGGTCCGGAGGGCGTGGCACGAACGAGCACCGCGTCTTCGTCACAATCGAGCGCGACGTCGACGACGCGCAGTTCGTTCCCCGAGGTCTCTCCCTTTCGCCACAGTTTCTGACGTGAACGTGAGAAGAAATGAACGAGTCCGCTCGAACGCGTGAGTGCCAACGCCTCCTCGTCCATCCATCCCAACATCAAGACTCGGCCGGTCGCATCGTCCTGGATGATTGCCGCTCGAAGCTCGTCGCTCATGGTCGCTCCTTCATTGGTCGCAGTTGAATGCCTAATGCTTCGATTTCGTCACGCAGTCCGGGTAGTCCCGCTGGGTTCTCGTGGACGATTGACGCGACCAGCGCGGCGTCCGCGATTCGCAGTGCCGCAACGACGTGCGCCGCGGACCCCGCGCCGCCAGACGCAATGACGGGAATCGCCACGGCGTCGCGCACCGCCGCGGTCAATGCCAGATCGAATCCTTCTCGCCGGCCGTCGTGCGCAATGGACGTCAAGAGAATCTCACCCGCGCCCCGCGCGGCCGCCTCGACGGCCCACGGAATCGTCTGGGTCGTGGTCGCAACCCTCCCACCGTGGGTGTGTACGACACCGTCGCCGGCGTCAATGGCGACCACCACGGCCTGGCTGCCGTAGCGCGAGGCAATCGCGGTGATGAGAGTTGGGTCAGCGAGCGCGGCGGAGTTGAGTGACACTCGATCGGCGCCCGATTCGATAATTCGAATCGCATCCTCGACCGAGCGAACTCCTCCCCCCACCGTGAAGGGAATCTCCAGTACATCGGCGACTTGCGCGACGACGGATGTCATGGTCGCGACATCATCGGGTGTCGCCGCAATGTCAAGAAAGACAAGTTCGTCGGCGCCACCATCGCTGTAGTACTTCGCGAGCTCCACCGGGTCGCCTACGTCGCGAAGCCCGACGAAATTCACGCCTTTCACCACGCGACCGTGCGCGACGTCAAGACAGGGAATCAGGCGCGGGAGAGGCATTGCTCGAGAAAGGCCAGTCCGGCCGCGGCACTCTTCTCCGGGTGGAACTGCACGCCCAAGAAGGATCCTCGCTCGATGGCGACGATAACTCCGTCGGACGTCGCGACGCTGTCGTTCGACTGTGCGGCGTAGGAGTGCGCGAAGTAGTAGGCCTCGCCCCACGGATCGACCTGCGCCCAACCAAGTCTCGGAACTCGACCTTCGCTCATGCGGTAGACCGAGCCTGCGAGGAGACCGATTCCCTCGACGCCGCCATCCTCTTCACTCGTTTCGAGCGCGAGCTGCATGCCAAGACAGATGCCGAGTATTGGTCCCCCGTCATCGAATCGTTCTCGAATGGCCCGTGCCGCACCGGTCGTATTCAGATGTGCCATTGCGCTGCGCGCCGATCCGACACCAGGGAGCACGACCTGCGCACTCCCCTTAATCGTGAACGGGTCACTGGAAACGACACTCGTTGCACCAAGGTGAGCCAGTGCCGCCCGGACCGATCGAGTGTTGCCGGCGCCGTAGTCGACGACGACAACGTCACTCACAAGGATCCTTTGGTGGAGCGAACGAGTGAACCATCTCGCGTAAGAGCTTGGGCCAGTGCTCGGCCAACGGCCTTAAAGGACGCCTCGGCCACGTGGTGGTCGTTCTCGCCCGTCGCGGTGACGTGCAACGTAATGCGAGCGGTCTGGGCCAGTGACTGAAAGGCGTGGGCCGCCATGCCCGGATCTGGATCGATGGAGATGTTGGCAGTAGCTCGTCCCGATAGGTCGACGACGGCGTGCGCGAGCGCCTCGTCCATGGGAACGCGAGCCTCGCCGTAGCGGGTTAGTCCGCGACGATCGCCGAGCGCTTCGTCGAGCGCCTCGCCGAACGTTCGCATCATGTCCTCGACCATGTGGTGTTCGCCGGTCTCCAGATCCCCGACACCTTCGAGGCGAAGGTCCATGCCACCGTGAAACGCCAACTGCTGGAGCATGTGATCGTAGAAGCCCAGTCCCGTGTTGACGTACACCCGTCCTTCGCCCGGCACACGAAGGCGAACGGTGAGGAGCGTCTCGGCCGTGGCACGACGGTGGCGAAGGGGCTGGCTCGGCAGATCCACGCCCTTCATGACGCAGCGCAGCGCGTCGAGGAGGACCTCGTCGTCCAGTTCATCTTTGACGCTGATGCGCAGACCTCCGGCGTAGGCGCGCACCACAACGCCAAAGGCCATGAGTTCATTCACCAACCTTTCGGGATCGTCCATAGGAATAAACAGGAAGTTCGTGAACGACGTAAGTGGCGTGAGTCCGAGTTTCGTTAACTCGCCCGCGAGTCGATCGCGTTCCGCGTTCTGGCCTGACACGTCCAGCGGCGTGGCGATCGCCGCCAACGCCAGCGACGCCGAGAGCGATGACACGGACAACGGAGCCTGGTACGAGGTGATTATTTCAATCAGTTCGGGGCTCGCAATGGCGTAGCCGACGCGCGCTCCGGCGAGCCCGTAGGCCTTCGAGAACGTGCGCAGCACGATCGCTCCATCGCGCACTCGATCGAGTGCGTCAACCCCGGCGTAGTCGGCGTAGGCCTCATCGATAACGAGTTGGCCCGGGACGTCAGGGATGTCGACCAACTCCCCCGTCGGATTATTGGGGCGGCAGACGAAGACGAGATCCGCCTCGGCGGGGTTGTCCACGATGGAGGCGCCAGCCATTGACGCGGCAAACGGGTACATCGAATAGGAGAACTTCGGCACGGTTGCGACGGTGCCTCCCTCGGCGAAGAGCCTGGCGAGCAGGACGATGAACTCGTCACTCCCCGCGCCCAATGCCACCTGATCGAGACCAACGTCGTGTCGCTTCGCGATTGCCTCGCGCAGGGCGACGTAGCGTCCGCGATCGTATTCATTCACGTCGGCGAGCGCTCGGGCCAGCGCCGCCGGGCGCGCGCTGGGAGGTGGCGTCGCCGCGACGTTCCCGTCGAAACGAATGATGGCGCGAGGGTCGAGACCGGCACGTTCAGCAATGACTTCATTCGACGGAGGCCACTGGTACGCATCGAGCGCGACGGGGCGCGTCATCGTCGTGCCGTGGCTTTGTGCGCGGACATGCCTTCGAGTTCAGCGAGTGCTTCAATCGTGGAGGCCAGCCGCTCGAGTCCATCCTTGGTCACTCGCTGTACGGTCACGGTCTTCATAAATGCTTCAAGCCCGAGACCGCCCGTCGACTTGGCCCAACCACCAGTTGGCAATACGTGATTGCCTCCGGTGGCGTAGTCGCCCGCAGGCACCGGTGAATAGGGACCGACAAAGACCGCGCCGGCGTTTCGAATGCGGTCGGCCAGTGACTCGGCGCGGACGCCGAGCAGCGCAACATGCTCTGCGGCGTACGCCTCCACCTCGGCCAACGCTGCTTCGAGATCATCACCGACGCGAACCACGTAGGCGCGAGAGTCGGGACCGTGTTCCATCTGTGCGTCGAGTTCCTGTTGAATGATCGCTTCATCGAACCCCTCATCCGCGACGACGACGATCTCGCTTGGTCCGGCGGGCAGGTCAATCGCCACGTCGCGGCTCACCAACAACTTCGCAGTATTCACGGCACTGCCGCCAGGTCCGAAAATCTTGTCCACGGCAGCGATCGATTCCGTGCCGTACGCCATCGCGGCGATGGCCTGGGCGCCACCAATCGCCCACACTTCATCAATGCCGAGCAATGCTGCGGCGGCGGCCACGGCCGCGGAGCCATTGGGTGGGGTGCACACGACGATCCGCTCCACGCCAGCAACTTGGGCCGGAACAGCGGACATGATCAGCGACGAGACCAAGCCCTTTGGCACGTAAATGCCGATCGAGCGGATTGGTGACCAACGACGTTCGAGCGTGACGCCGGGCGACACTTCGAGGGTGAGATCGGCCGGACGTTGCGCCGCGTGCCATGTGCGAACGGACTCGGCGGCGGCCAGCACCGCGGCCGTGGGGATGTCGCCGTAGGGCACGGCACGTTCGGGCGTGGTGGCCGTCGTCGCGTCAAAGCGCTGGGACCACTCGACGAGCGCAGCATCACCACGCGCCCGAACGTCATTGACGACCTCTTCGATGGAGATCGGTTTGTCAGTACTCAAGGGCTCGCTCACTTCACCATCCGTTCGACGGGCAGCGTGAGAATTGAACTCGCGCCAGCGGCTTCCAACTTTGGCAATAGGGACCAGATCTCGGCGGCCGGCACCAAGGCGTGCACGGCCACGACGCCGGGCGTCGCGAGGTCCATCACGGTCGGTGATCCCGACGTCGGCAAGAGCGCGGTCACCTCACTTAATCGGACTTTCGCAACGTTGCACAAGAGGTAGCGATTGGCTCGCGCGTTGATGACCGAGCCGAGCACCATGGTGAGCGTTCGACGCGCTTCGTAGTCGGTCGAGCCAACGCGTCCAACCAGCACCGCTTCGGATTCGAAGACCGTGCCGATGGAGCGAAGTCCATTGGTCCGTAACGTGCTGCCCGTTGAAACGAGATCGATGATGGCATCGGCGAGGCCGAGTCGTGGTGAGATCTCGACCGAACCGGTAACTTGGACCAGTTCGGCCTTTATGCCTCGATCAGCGAGTGCGCGTTCGGCAATCTTCGGGTGCGAGGTCGCGATGCGCTGACCTTCAAGGTCCTCGATCTTCACTGCCGGATCCTCCATGGGGACCGCAGCTTGCAATGAACACGCGCCGTAGCCGAGACGCAACAACACCTCCACGTCGCACTCGCGCTCTGAGATGAGGTCCAGTCCCGTTATCCCACAGTCAACAACACCGTCTTGCACATATTCTGGGACGTCCTCGGCACGCACGAACAGGAGGTCGATGTCGGCGTTGCGACAGTGCGACTGCAGGACCCGCTCGCCCGGCTCTTGAGGTGCGACGCCGCTCGCCTCGAGGAGCAACCACGACGGTTCGCGTAGCCGTCCCTTCGAAGGAAGCGCGAGTGAAAGTCTGCGATTCATCGTCGACTCCTCTTCAGTACCGCCGCGTAGCCACCTTCACCGTGGTGCAACCACTGCGCGACACGTGTGACTGTCGCCGTCGAGGCACCAGTTCGTTTTGAAATCTCCTGATACGAGAGGCCATCATCCACGAGTCGAGCCACTTGCAGTCGTTGACCCATCGCATCGAGTTCCGTCGTCGTGCACAGATCTCGAAGAAAGGCCGTCGTAACGTCGGGGTCTCGAAGTCGCACGAATGCCGCAACCAGCTCGTCGAATCGAGCGGCCGTTTCGGGATTCGCCTCGGCCGAGGTAACTTTGCCACTTGTCATCTCATTATGCTAACATGCTAACACGCTGCTATGCAAATAATCCCCGCGCTCGATCTCCTTGGCGATGACGCCGTCCGCCTCGAGCAGGGAGATTTCGACCGCGTCCTCTTTCGCCAACCCATCGAATCGTTCATGCAGCGCATCGTGGCCACCGAACCTCCGTTGATCCACATCGTCGACCTCCAGGGTGCTCGAGACGGCGCCATTCGCTCCGATGTCATCGCGCGATGCGCTCGGGTGGCGGGCTCGATTCCACTCCAGGTGTCGGGCGGCATTCGTTCTACGGAGGCGGCGCATCAGGCGTTGACGGCCGGGGCCGCGAGAGTGATCATCGGCACCGCGGCCTGGGCCGATGAATCCTCCCTCCGTGAGTTCGTCGTATCGCTCGGCGAACAACTCGTCGTCGCCATTGACGTGCGCAATGGAAAACTTGAAGTTCGAGGCTGGACCGAGTCAAGCGGACTCGACGTTGACAGCGCACTCAATCGCTGCGCCGACGCCGGCGTGACGAGACTCCACGTCACCGCAATCGATCGCGACGGCACGATGCGCGGACCCGATGTCGGACTCTACGAACACGTCTGTCAAAGCGGCATCAAGGTGATCGCCGCGGGGGGCGTCCGCGATGGACGAGATCTTGATGCCTTGTCGTCGACGGGGTGCGAGGCCGCCGTCATGGGCGTCGGCTACCTCGCCCGGTTGGGCATAAGTCTCGATTCATAAACGCATTGGTGCGCTGCACTCTGCAGGGCACCAATGCGAAAATGACCTTCTCCTCTAGGGCGTTTCTCGCCACGGGTGCCAATCTATTGAGGTCCGAGAAATACGAAATTAGGAGTTGTTATGCGTCGCAAGACCCTCGATTTAATACTCAACTGGGTGGGAGTGCTTCTTACCGTGGTGTTCCTCGTCGGCGGCATCGGAATGCTCGTTGGCTACAGCTTCACGAGCTCGCAGGTGAAGTCACAGTTGGTTGAACAGAAGGTGTTCTTCCCCACGAAGACCCAGTCGGACTACCGCGACCTCGTCGCCGCCCATGAGACGCAGTACGCCGGCCAGGAAGTGCTGACCGGCTCACAGGCCCAGATTTTCGCCAACGACATCATCGGTGTGGATACCGCCGCCATTAGCGGTGGTAAGACCTACTCCCAGATCAGCGCTGCCTCGTTGGCCGACCCGTCCAATACCTCGCTCGCCAATCAGGTGCAACTCGTCTTTCGCGGCGACACACTTCGCGGCCTGCTTCTGAACGCGTACGCCTTCGGTTTCATGGGCGTCATCGCGCTCTATGGAGCGATCGGCATGTTCATCGCCGCACTCATAATGCTGGTGCTCACGCTGTTGGGTATACGTCACTACCGCAACACGGAAGAGAGTGACGTCATCTAAAAGCGTCCGCTTTCCACGACCAACAATCCCGGGCTCTGAGCCCGGGATTGTTGGTTCTTCAACGCCTCAATCGTCAGTTGAGATCAGTGACGTGTTGCGACCGTGATAACGACTTTGCCCCGCGGCTCGTGCTCGCCAACGCCACCACGAAGGGCAGCGATGGCCCCCTCGGACTCATCCAACGAGAATCGATGCGTGATCAGAAATGAGGGCTTCAGTTCCCCCGCGTTCACCTTCTCGACGACCTGCGCCCACGCCGATCGCGTGTACCCGAAGCTCCCCTGAAGAATCTGATCGTTGTTCACGAAATCTTCGGGCGAAATCTCAATGGTCGTACCGTGGACGGGAAGGCCCAAGAGAATCACCATCGCGCCACGCGCGGCAAGGGCAATCGCCGTACGGACGGCCGGTCCGGTACCCGCTGCCTCGATCACCAAATCGAAGTGCTGCTCGGGAATGTCGGTTACGAATGCGTCGGCGCCGGCCCTCATCGCGAGATCACGTTGAACTTCTCGTAGACCGACGACGACGACGCGACCGGGATTCATTCGACGAATCAAATGGGCCGCCAAAAGTGCGATGGTTCCATCACCGACAATGGCGACACTGAGCCCTGCACGGAGTGGAATCCTGGTTAATGCCCGCCACACCCCCGACATGGGCTCGATGAACACAGCGTCCTCGATCTCGACCGCAGGATCGATCCGATGCACGAGACGCGACGGCACCGCAACGAGCTCGGCGATCCCTCCGGGCCTCGTGAAGCCGATCTCGTCATAGATCGCGCACCGATTGCAGTCGCCGTGGAGACATTCGGAGCACACATCGCAGGGAATGATGCCTTCCACAACAACCCGGTCGCCGGCGACGGCGACGCCTGGAACGTCGCCGCGAAGCACCCCAACCCATTCGTGGCCGAGAATCAGTGGGTAGCGAACGTACATTGGGTCGACGCCACCGTCGATGAGTTCAATGTCGGTACCGCACATCCCCGAGATGAGAGGCGCCACCATAACTTCAAGATCAGCCGGCAATGGATCGTCGTGTGCTTCTACCGCGACTGTTCCGGGAGCGCGAACGACGAGCGCCTTCACGTTCGACTCCGCTGACGAACACCGCCGAGCAGGAGCGTGATGCGGTCCGAGTGGTCCTTGACGATTTCGCCGAGTCGTTGCACCTCACGTTGCGGCACGTCGACTTTCAGTCCAGTGATACTGAGCGCACCGGCACACGTGCCGTGGTGGTCGAAGAACGCGGCACCGACGCAGAACACGCCCTCCGCCTCTTCTTCGTCATCAGTGGCGTACCCCTCGACCCGGACTCGACTTAACTCTTCGAGCAAAAGGTCAATGTCGGTCAGCGTGTGCGACGTGTGCACGGCCATACCGGTCTCGGCAATCAGTGCACGAACATCCTCTTCACTCATCTCGGCGAGAATTGCTTTGCCAGCGGCCGTCGCATGTGGCTCTTCGCGTTGACCCAAGGGCGCGTGGAAGCGTATTGAACCTTCGCCGTCGATTCTCTCCAAGAACACGGGGTAGCCGTGCTCGTTCATGGCGAGACGCGCGGTGAAACCAGTAGCGCTCGATAGGTCGCGAAGCGTTGGCAGTCCGAGTTCGGCAATCGACGTCTGTTGGCCGACGAGGTCACCGAGTCGAAGCAAGTTGAATCCGAGCACGTAGCGAGGACCTGGTTCAACGGCTCGCAGTAACCTTGCGGTGCTCAGCGTTCGCGCCAAGGAGAGCGCGGTGCTTTTGGCGACCTTAAGGTGACCGGCGATTTCGGTCACACCGAGGCCACCGGCACCGGCATTGCCGACCAAATCCAAAAGCACCGCAGCACGCGCCACCGATTGCACTTCATATCGTTTATCTTGGTCATTGGCGTTCGGCACAAGCCAACACAATACGGTATAGCCGATACCTCTCGGACGCGCGGGCGTCACAGTCGGCGATCAATTGAACGTACGCTTCAATGTCGAGCACCTGCACTTCTTCGACGCCAACTCCGGAATGAGCCTTCGCAAACGCTCGTAGTGAAGAGCATGCAACGATTTACGAGGAGAGAAGAGGCCCCGTGACCACAGTGACCAGTACGAATCCATCGAGTGGTGCGCAACGTGACCTCGCGATGAGTGAGTCCACCGACGCCGACGTCCTCGAGGCCGCGCGGCGAGCAGCAAACGCGGCGGACGACTTCGCCCATCGACCCCTGATGTGGCGCGCCGGTCTCTTGCAGGCAATGGCCGAAGAGCTCGAGGCGGACGCCGCGAACCTCGTTGCGCTGGCCCACGAAGAGACCGCGTTGCCCCTGCCTCGCCTTGAAGGCGAGTTACGTCGCACCGCTTTCCAACTGCGATTCTTTGCCGACGTCATCAAGGACGGCTCATTCCTCGACCCAACAATCGACCACGCCGTTGACTCACCGATGGGGCCACTGCCCGACCTGCGTCGCGTGCGAGTACCTCTCGGCGCCGTTGGCGTCTTTGGAAGTTCGAACTTCCCCTTCGCGTTCTCGGTACCGGGCGGTGACACGGCCTCGGCGCTCGCCGCTGGTTGTCCCGTCGTCATCAAGGCGCACCCGGCCCATCCGGCGACCAGTCAGGCCGCCTTCGATGCACTGGTCCGCGGTGCGCGACGCACCGAGGCGCCGGAGGGTCTGCTGTCACTCGTCTTCGGCTTCGCTGCGGGCACGGCCCTCGTCGACGCTCCGCAGATCTGCGCCGTCGGGTTCACTGGTTCTGTCGGAGCGGGTCTGGCGCTCTGGGAGCGAGCCAATGCGCGATCTGTGCCCATCCCCTTCTTCGGCGAACTCGGTTCGGCGAATCCCCTCGTCGTCACGACCAGCGCAGCGTCAGAACGCAGCGGCGAGATTGGAAGCGGTATCGCGGGCTCGATGACGTTGGGCGCGGGACAGTTCTGCACAAAGCCCGGGCTCATCTTCGTGCCCGCGGGCGAAGCCGGTGACGTCTTGGTCGCCGCCATCGTTGCTTCGCTCGAAGAACTCGATGGATTCACCATGTTGTCAACCGGTATCGCCGACCACTTTCGACGTGGCGTCGACGCGATTGCGTCCACAAGTGCGCACGCGCTCGTCCAGCGTGATAAAGGCGAAAGTGCGCACGCGTCGTGCCAACTCTTCGAAGTCGACGGTGAGAGTTTTCGATCGCCCGGCGCCTACGCCCTGCGGGAGGAATGTTTTGGTCCACTCGCACTCGTCATCCGCTACCAGTCAGAGGAGGACCTGCGCGACAGCCTGAACGCGACGGAGCCGGCGCTGACCTTCAGTCTCTTCGGTGTTGACGGCGACCCGGACGCGTCATGGTTACTCTCACTCGGTGCCCAACGCGCCGGTCGCTTGATTCTCAATGGCTTTCCGACGGGTGTGGGCGTCAGTTGGTCAATGCAGCACGGTGGACCGTGGCCATCGACAACGAACGCGGCGGCGACCTCGGTTGGCGCTGGCGCCATTGAGCGATGGCTGCGTCCGGTCACTTACCAGTCGGTGCCCGACACGCTTTTACCGCCTTCGCTCCAAGAGTCGAACCCGCTCGCACTTTCGAGACGTGTCGACGGTGTCTGGAGCCCACGCTCCTGAGAACAAGCGACAGCTCGCTTCGCGGATCCGAAGGCCCCATCAGGCGTTCAGTTGAGAATCAGTTGTAACGTTTTTGCCGGTGAGGATACGTTGAGTTCGAGGGAACTGCGGTGATTGGTCGAACGAGTTCGAACCGTGGGACGTCGCACGTGCAGCGTGTTGGCCTTAGATCGCTGGTCGGCGCACTCATGCTCGTCCTCTTCAACGAATCTCCCGTCTGGGGTGTGGGAAGAGTGGTCGTGGCGTCGAAGACCGCCAACGCCACGAGTGGCGCGGGGCTCCTTCTCGCCATGGGCGCCGGTGTCTTGATACTCGGCGTCGGCGGGTTCACGATACTTACGTGGTCGCGCCGTAAGCGCGCTCCGCAACAGTGCGCGCTCGAGCGAGAGGCACTTGCAGTGGCCGAACAAGCGGTCCGGCACTGGGAAGGCGCGCTCGCTCATCTCCAGAACGCCGCGCATGGTCAAGCCGTAGCGGCGATCGACAACGGAGGTGCCGAGGGCACGTCACGCGAGTCCCAGGCTTCACTACTCGAGAAAGCACTGAGTGGGCACGCCTCCGCACTACAAATCCGCGATGCGCGCCAACTCGATCTGATTCAGTGCATGACGTCGGGCGTGGGGAAGACTCCACTCAGTGTCCCCACCATTTCCAAACTCGAACCTCTGACGTTCGATACCGAGCCTCCGAGGACCCCTCCAACCACCTTCGAATAACTCATGGATGTGCAGCCGCTGGCGCCGCAACCCATCAGCTGACATCGGGAAAAATTGACGGCGAACACTACTACGCACCACGTAGTAGTGTCACAGTATGAAGAAGACGCCCGCGAACGAGGGTCTGCGACGGACGAACGACCCTCCATTGTTGATTCTCACCAGCCTCGCGTCCGGACCGAAGCATGGTCACGCACTCGCCAAGGACATCGCGGCCTTCGCCGGTGTCGAACTTGGCCCCGGCGCGCTCTACGGAGCGATCACCCGACTGGAAGAGCGCGGACTTATCGAACCACTCAATGACGACGACCGCCGACGTCCCTATCGAATCACCGAAGCCGGTTCCGCGTCGTTGGCTTCCGCGATCGCGGACATGCGTCGACTCGTCGACGTCGGCACCGCACGACTCCGTTTGGCCTTGGGGGGGCTGTCGTGAAACGCCGCCCCTACGACGCGACACGCCTCCTGAAGTGGTATCCCGCAAGTTGGCGCGCACGATACGGCGACGAGTTTGTTTCGTACGTTGACGACACGCTCGACGGCACGCGACCGACTGCTGGCTTTGTGATCTCGATTGCCCTAGGCGCAGTTCGCGAACGAGGACACGCCTCCGGACTCCTGGGCGAGCATCCAGCGCCCGATGTCCAATCGCGCGCCGGCTCGCTGCTCGTACTTTGTGCGTGGTCCGTATTCATTCTCGCCGGCGCCACCTTCTCCAAACAGTCTGAGCACTTCGCGCGGGCGATGCCCGCCGGCTCGAGTTCGTCGGCCCGAGTGGGATTCGAGATCGTTGCGTGGTGCGGTGCGATGGGAATGATCCTCGTCCTCACCGGCGCCTGCGTCGCGCTACCGTCGTTCGTTGCCTTCCTGCGGTCTGGCGGCTGGACAGTCGCTCGTCGACGAGTACTCCACGCTTTGGCGCTGACCGTGCTCGTGCTCGGCGCCATCGTTCCGCTCACGCTGTGGTCACGTCACTTGAGCACGGTGCAGCGCAACGGTGGTGACGCAACGTACTCGTTCGCCTTTGTCGCCTGGGCGATAGCGATTGCGCTGACGCTCGTGAGCTGGGACCGCGTTTTTGTACAGTGCGTGACGAGGATGGCCCTTTCGCCGCGAGTCCTTCGCACCGAAGCACTCCTCGCCACTGCGGTGTCGTTATTGATGGTCGTCATCACGGCCGGTGCCGCGTTCTGGTGGGCTGATGTCGCGAGCAACGCACCGTGGTTCCTTCAGGGAGCGAGCTTCGGCTCCTCATCGTCACCGTTGTCGCCGAACTTAATCATCACGTTGGCCCTGATGATGGTCGCGGCGTGCGCCGGCGCACTCGGAGTGAGTCGAATCGTGCGCTCGTGGCGACAGGCGTGACCAGCGCGTCGTCCCTCGATGGCCCTTGCCGTTCCCATTCGTCGGGAACCCCTTCGCCCGACCTCAGTCGTCGGGGCCGAGAAGTCCCATCATCATCAACGTGCGAACGACCTCGTCCGCCTCGTCGTCACTCGTCGAATGCGTCGAGTCGATCCGAACCTCGGGGTTGAGCGGCGCCTCGTAGGGGGAGTCAATACCGGTAAAGTTCGCCAATTGGCCGGACCGAGCCTTTCGATAGAGACCCTTGGTGTCTCGTGATTCCGCCACCTCAAGAGGCGTGTCGACGTGCACTTCAACGAAGCGACCCGGACCAATCAAGGCGCGCACTTGATCACGGCCCGCTCGAAAAGGAGAGATTGCGGCGACGAGGACGCTGACACCAGCGATATTGAAGAGTCGGGCGACTTCACCGATTCGACGTACATTCTCTGTCCGATCGTCATCGCTAAAGCCAAGGTCGCTGTTCAGACCAGTTCTCAACGAATCGCCATCAAGGTTGTGGATGGACAAACCGTGCGCTCGCAGACGTTGCTCCACGCCCGAGGCGATGGTCGACTTGCCCGCACCCGAGATACCCGTGAACCACACCACAAAGGTGGGAGGAGTCGACTCAACCATGTGACCTCTTGGAGTCGTCACACGGCAACGGCCATCGATGAAACGCCCTTGGCCATGAGCCGATCTTCAGATCTGACATTCGATGCTCACCTATTCATTGAGATGTGGTCGCGTTCCGAGATTGGTCGACGCCCATTGGAATTTACTGCACTGAGCCAACGCGATTGAACAGAGCGTGCCCCGCGTTTCGTTGCGTGGACGGAGCGTTACGTCCCTTTCGAGCGCTTGGTGACTGCCCGAAACAACGGTGCGGGGATCAACTTCTTCACGTGGTCGACCCGCCCCTGCAGCGCCTGCAACTCGCGCTCGGTGTCCTCAAAGCGCTGCCGCCATATTGCGTTCTCGGCCATGAGATTTGCGCTGTGGGTCTCGAGGTTCGCCCCGTGTGCCTCGAGGACGGCGATTCGATCGAGCGCCCAATTCAGTAAGACCCGGCGCTCTTCGAGCAACGCTCGCTCCCACCAACCCGGTTCGAGTGACGCGTTGACGGCGAAGTGATCGTGTCGGCCACGCCGATCGAGAAGGAGGGTGAGCAGGTCAGCAATCTCAACGGGAAGGTGCGACGACTCGTCCACATTGTCGTCAGTGTTATTACGCCGCAGATCGGGACGAATTGACGCACTCGCCGATGAGAGATCGACATCCTCGGTGACGACGGCCCACGCCTGGAGGCTCTCATGCACTTGGGACAGCACGGTCGTCGGATCGTTCACCAGGTCGGTGTAACTACATATGTGAACCGCCATACCTTCGAGGTCGCGCAGCAGCGCTCTGTTATACGCGGCCCAGAGCGCGAGTCCGCTGGCCGTCGGCAGACCGTTTCGGCGAGTTAGTGACGCCGCGACCTCGAGCGGCTCGCGCACGATCACCATCGCGCAGGTGCGCGCATCCGTGACCTGGCGCCAGAGAGGCAGGAGCAGCGAGATTCGTGGGTCCTTGAGGACGTAGGCATCACTCGCGTAGACCTCAGCGAGCGCGTCGCGAGCGCGCGTCGCGTACGCCAGCGCCGCGTCGTCGTGTTCCCAGCCCGGCGCAAACAACGGTGGGCTGTCCCAACGACCTCGGTAGTGAGCGAGAATCTCGTCATTCAGCGACGCAATCGAACGAAGTTCGAAGTACCCCTGAGGATTACCTTCGTCGCCCTCCATCAAGTCGTCGGAGGGACCGGCCTCAAAACCCATGGCGTCAAGCGCACCGGCGAGCGCCGACGTGCCCGAGCGGTGCATGCCAACGACGAGAACTCCCATCTGAAAAAACTAGTTCGGTCCACCCATGGCCAGCCAGTTCGCTGACAACCCTACGTTCGACGTACACGAACGTCTCGCACACCGCGGTGCTCGATGAGGGGCTACGGTTTGTTCGCAGGAACCGTTGCGCACATCGGTCAGCCTCTCGCGGAGCCCCATGACCCTCACCACTTCCATCGTCATCCCCGCCTTCAACGAGTCCCTTCGACTCGCCGCCGGCTTCGAACGACTCGCGCCAGTTCTCGACGAGATGGGAACCGACAACATCGAGGTGATCGTCGTCGACGACGGATCCAGTGACGACACGTTGCGTACGGCACACGCCGTCTACGGGCATCTCCCCCACACTCTTTTCGTTCAGCAGCCCAAGAACATGGGCAAGGGAGCGGCAGTCCGTTTGGGTATTTCGGTCGCTCGCGCACCGTACGTGATCGCAACCGACGCCGACCTTTCGATCAGGCCCGTCCACCTCCCCGACATCGTCGTCGCGCTGCGCACCAGCGCCCTGGTGCCGGGATCACGCGAACACGAGGGAAAGACGGGCTACGACGCTGCTCTGCGGAGTGTCGCGGGCAAAGTGTTCAATCGACTGGTCCGCCACTACACCGGCACGACGCTTCGCGATACCCAATGTGGTTGCAAAGGATTCCAGCTCGGACCAGCGAGGATACTCTCGCTGCTCGGTTTCTACGACCGATTCATCTACGACGCCGAGATGCTCTATCTCGCCGACCAGCTGGGCCTCTCGATCACGCCCATCGATGTCACCTGGGACGACATCGCGGGGTCGTCCGTGCGCGTTGGTCGAGACTCGATTCAGATGATCCGCGACCTGCGCTCGTTCAGCCGCACCCACTACGAGAACCCTGTCGTTGAGTTGCCGCGACTCGTCGACGTCGGACTGGTCGACCAAGTGGCACGTCAGTCGCGAATGCAGGGGCTGGTCGTCGCGCGCGGCGCCCTCGACTCGTTGCTCGTACTACCACGCGATGGTGCGCTCAGCGGGCTCAACGTTGCGACGGCGCTCGGCGGAACGTTTCGCACCGCGGGGCTCTCTGAACTCAGTGGACGCACATTCGACGCGGTGGTGTCGGCGTAGACGTCACATTTCGACCGTGCAGCAATGAGACGTTAGATGCGACCTTCGAGTGTCGAAAGGAATCGATTCAGCGAATCGAGCGTCGCCTTGACCGCGGAGACAAGGTCATCCTCGGAGCGCGCAATGCCGAATCGGTCCGCTTCATTTGCGAGTGACCGTAGCGTCACAATGACGGGCCAATCGCGGCCGTTCGTGACGTTGGTAACAGTCATCAATGAGTACGGGACGTCGTAACCAAGGTCGCGAAGCGCCGCGAGTGTCGCCTCGGCGCCACCAATGAGTGGACCGCTCCCCGCCCGGCCAATCCCGGTACGTCCGTCGACGGACAGTTGTACTTCACAGAAGCCGTCGCTCGTGTCGTAGTCGGCGCGGATGAGAGCGACGCGCGGACCTTCCCCACGGTTCTTGTCGGCCAACGCGCGGTTTGCGTCTTCGATGACGACGGCCGCTTCGGGGTAGTACAGGCTGGCGATCTGGGTGGCCGCGCTGCGCGTCGCAATCGGGTCCTTGCTGTTCGCGACGAGCGTCACCACGTCAACGTCGCCGTTGGGGTGCTTCGTTATGCCAACGTTCAGCACACCTGGGAGCGAGCGGAGTTCGAGTTCGAAGTCCTCTTCGGTTCTTGACATCATGAGATGCGAATGCCCTTCTTTTCGTAGAGACGTCCGTCGGCCAATCGCAACAACTCACCGGGGTCGGTGGAGTCGCGCGGCGACGTAGCCGTGCCAATCGTGAACTCGACGGGATTGCCCAGCGTGACGAGGTGACCGCGGAGTCGCTCGGTGAACCCCGAGGACTCGTGTCCTTCCGCGTTACTCAAGATGACCGCAAATTCGTCGCCACCAATGCGCGCCGCCATGTCGCCTTGGCGAACCGCTTGACGAAGGGCGAAGCCGAACTGACGCAAGAGGTGATTCCCGTATTCGTGCCCGGAACGGTCATTGACGGCCTTGAAGTTGTTGAGGTCGACGAGGACGAGCGTGAAGGCCCAGCCGTAGCGGGCACTTCGAGCGGCCGCGACTTCCAACGCTTCGTCAAAACTGCGGCGGTTCGCGATATTGGTGAGTGGATCGTGCGCGGCGCTGAAACGGGCCAGGTGGAGCGACATCGCTAATTGGCACGCGGTACGAACGGCATCGCATTCGGCAACCGGCACGTGGTCGGGCTCGCAGTAGACACCGGGTGACGCACTCAGGTGGGCCGCCATATCTGGCGTCACTGCTTCTCCACCCAAACGGAACATCTGCGTGCCGAAGTTGTCGTTGACGAGCACAACCGCGACGTCGGTCAGCTGGTGACGTTCGGCGAACAGTTCAAGGATTGCGTAGATGAATCCGACGCCGAGTTCGCGCTCGGACAGTTCGTTCAACATTGTCTGAAACAACCACGGTTCGTAGTCCTCGCCGTTCGCGTCGCTACGCCGCATTTCAGGGTGAATCGAAGAAAGCGTCGCTCCAGTTTCGTCGGTCCCGTCACCTGACTCGTGAGCTGAATCGGCGGTCGAACCGTTTTTTGAACTCACAGCTGTAAGTCTGCCAGTTCCAGCGGTGTCTTCTCCACGGGTCGCAAGAGTGACGACGGTACCGAGCCCGCACGAAGCATTTCGGAGAGTTCAGAGGCTGGGACCGGACGAGAGATGAGGTAGCCCTGGCCGCGGTAGCAACCGAGTTCGAGCAGCTTCTCAATGATGGCCCCGGACTCGATGCCCTCGGCGATAACGCCGAGGTTGAGTGCCGCACCGAGTCGGATGATCGATTCCACGATCGCCCGGTCGTAATTGTCCGTTGTGATACCGCGTACGAAACTCATGTCCAGCTTCAGGAGGTTGACGGGGAGGTTCTTCAGGCCGGTCATCGACGCGAAGCCCGTACCGAAGTCGTCGAGCGCAATCTCAACACCCAAGGCCTGAAAGCCCTTTAGAATTCGCGCAATTCGCTCGGGCTCGTCCATCACCGCATACTCAGTGATCTCGATGCACAGGCGGTTGCCCGGAACGTTGTTCTCGCGCAGACAGCGTTCGACGAATTCGACGAGGTCGCCCATTTTGAAGTCGGCCGGGGACATATTGATGCGAACAATGAAGGGCAGATCTGGGTACTCGTTTTCCCATTTCGACAGCTGGCGACAGGCCTCGGCAAAGACCCATCGACCGATTTCGGTGACGAGACCGGTCTCTTCGGCCACGGTGATGAACTCCGAGGCCGCGAGGAGTCCACGGGTTGGGTGCTCCCAACGCACCAGCGCTTCGGCGGCGAGCACCTGACCGGTGCGCAGATTGACCTCGGGCTGGAAATGCAGGCGAAGGCCGCCCGTTTCAATGGCCTCACGAAGCATGAGTTCGGTGCGCGAGCGGTCGTTGACCTCTTCGCGAAGTTCCCGGTCAAAGACGACGGCCTGGTTTCGACCACGGGCTTTGGCGGCGTACATTGCCACGTCGGCCCACCCGAGAAGGTCCAGCCCGCTCTGCTCACCGAGCTCCGCCATGGCGATGCCGATACTGGCCGTGTGCGTGACTTCCTGGCCGGCGATGGCAACGGGCTGGGCGATGACGTCCAGCATTCGATAGGCGGTGGCCAGAATCTCCATCTCACTCTTGGCCTTGTCGACGATGAACACGAATTCGTCGCCACCGAGTCGGGCGGCGAAGTCGTTCACCCGGATGCTCGTGCGGAGGCGGTCGGCAATCGTCACGAGGAGTCGGTCGCCGCTGCCGTGACCGAGGTAGTCATTCATGATCTTGAAGCGGTCGAGGTCGATAACCATGACCGCCGTCTCACGCTTCGCGTCGAGACGGCTCTTCAACTCTTGAATGAGGGCGCGTCGGTTCGGCAGTCCGGTGAGCTCATCGTGATTGGCGTTGTAGCGAGTGCGCTCTTCGGCGTCAATCCGCCCTTGGAGTTGAACGAGCATCGAGGCAACGGCCTGCAGAGCGTTGATTTCGGCCGGGACCCAGTTGTGCAAATTGAAGTGGAGGAAGCCGAGCGTGCCCCAGGTCGAGTCGCCGAGCAGTAGCGGCACGGCAGCACCGGCGGCCGGTGTCTCCCCGCCGGCCTCCACCGAGCGGTCGCGGTAATCCTCGGTTAGGTCATCGGTGCCGGTGAGATACGGAGAACGCAAATCGCGCAACGCCATGAAAATAGGGTCCGCATCGAAGGGCACTTCACCGAGCGGGTCGGGGTCGGGAATGTCACGGACTGGCCATTCGGCTTCGAGGATCGTAAGGCCTCGCGTCAGATCGTTGCGACGGATGAATGCGACATCGGCGCTGAGGAACTCCGCGAGCACGGCACAGACCCAGTCGAGCACTGCCTGACGGTTCGTCGCCGAAGCCGACATCAATTTTTCCGCCACTTGAGCGACCAATTCGTCCAGACGACGCTGGTGCAACAAGACGCCCTCGCGCGTGGCAAGGGTCGCCACGTGACTGAGCAAACTTCCAAAGGCCTTGGTCAATGATCGTTCGCGGCCGGACCACGTGCGACCGTGTCGAGCGACCACGAGCGCACCGACGACGTCGCCATCTGCAACGACGATGTGATCAACGAGGACACCCCATTCAACCCCGAGTACGACGCAGGAGAACGAGCCGGGCGGCACGTCACCCGACAACTGTCCGCGGACGCGTTCGCTGATCGTCTCGAACGCTTTCTCGGAATCGGTGCCGACGAGTGGTTCGAGCTCAAACCCGGGGATGGGTCTCGCGAGATTCGTCACGACGGCGACGATTTGTGTACCAGGAACTACCTGGAGAAGTGTCTCGACAACTAGACGGGTCTCTTCACCCGCGCGGTCTAGATACGAATGGTTGACACTTCTCATGGGGGATCTACCTTTGCCGACAGATAAAGGCCTGGATCAGGGGTCGCGCCTTTCGGCACGGCCTCTGATTGCGTTCACTTCCAGGGAACGATTATTGCACAGGCGCTGGAGTAAGTAAACCCCAACATTTGCACCATTTCTCACCTATTTTGTATTGGAAATGACTCGATTGGCGACAAAGTTTCAGTCTCGCGACTTAAAACGTGGCTCAGCGGAAGTCGAACACTGTGCACCGAGGGCGGTGGGGCCTGGAACACACGAAAAACCATGATTGCGGTCTCTCCGTCAGTGAGACCCCAGAACTGATTGAACCGTTCGGAGAGAGCGAACATCTCATCGAGGTACCGTTCGCCCGCCATTTCTCGCATGTCGGCCTCGTCGATGGCGTAGAGGAAGACCGGCGAGGCCGGCTGGACGGCCAAGCCGTGCATCTCGGCGCTCAACCAGAAGCGTTCCATCGCCGCTCCCCCTCGCACGTACCACATCGGATCGGCGCGCGGCACCGTAATAATCGCCAGCGCCGAACTCGTCACAATCGAGGCCTGCATACGCAGCCCGAGTGCCGATCCGGCGCGCCAGTCCGAGAGGTGGCTCATGACGTCGGGCCGGCTGAGTAGTTCGAGTGCCGCGTAACCGCCTGGGTCCATTTCGAGTGTGCGGACGTCGAGGCCCTCCTCGAGCGAATCGCGACCGGGCCACTTGATCTCAGAGAGCATCTCTTGGTGCACCGTGGGAAGGAGAAACCGCAATCGGTCCGACGCCGCGAGAAGCTCCGCGCCAACTTTGACCTGTTCGCGCTCGGTCGCCAGATGAAGGTGTGCGCCTTCACGCTCGACGCCGCGCATCAGCGACCGCACGGTCTCCGGGTCGATGGTTGTTGGCTGTCCCATTCGCCGGTTCGACGACCGGCTGAGAAGGTAGTCGCGGAGCGGCGCGATTGCCACGTCGTCTGAAGTGCCCAGCGTCATCGACGCCACGTGGTGCGAGGGTCGACCCTCGGGGAAGAGTTTCACTAGACCGAGTTTGCGAAGTGACGCGGCCTGCACCCTTGCGTTGAAAAGCGCGGCGCCAATTCCAACGTAGGTGCCACGATGCGCGACGTCCATCGTGGAGGTGCGTTCAGGCAGCATGAAAAAACGAATCTCATCGCCGTCGGCTTCGAATCGCCACGGCTGCACGTTGCCGCCCGAGGGTGCCCTGCGAGCGGCGTCAACGATTAACTCAATAGGGTCGTCGCTCACGAGCGGTGGATCCTCGGGCGCTGGGGCGAAGAGGTCAGCTTCGGCTTCGAGGTTCACTTCTACCGGTCCGAGAGCCGAGAGGATCTCTTCCACGTCGAAGCGCACACGGCCAGAGGGCAGTTCGCCCGCGAGGCCGAATCGTCGCACGGCGGCCGCGACCGTGGCCGCGCCGAGAGTGATCTCGCTTCCGAGCTGCGGCCATCCGGTGATGGTCTGGCCGACCTCTAACAGCGAAGCCGCGCCGCGCGATGACGCTTCCTTGGCGCCAATGAGTCGAATGACGTACGGCCCCTTCTGGGCGGTCGTCAGGTTCGCCAACTTAGATGAGTCCATATCACCAAGCAGCCCGTGAAAGATCGGACGGTCCGGTTCGAGGTCGAATCGTTCGACGTCGAGGACGCCACGATCACTCGTTTCCATGATGACGGGGATTCGACGTTCGCGGGCCGCCTCTCGAATGAGGAACTTCATGTCGAGCGAATCGCACTCCTCAATGACAAGGTCGAGTCCGTCCAGGAACTCACCCAGGTTCTCGGGACGAATGCCGGTCGGATCAACGGTGACGCGCAGGTAGGGATCAATCTCTGCGATACGACGGGCGGCCACCACTGCTTTGTTGACGCCCAAGTCGAGCACGCTCGCGGGAACTCGGTTGAGATTGGAGAGTTCAAGGGTGTCGAAGTCCGCGAGACGGATCTCGCCGGCCAGTCCCTCCATGGCAATGACGTGGGCAATCGTGTGGCCGGCGCTGAGTCCGACGACGCCAATGCGCAGCGAGCGTTGTCGGGCCTGTTCGGCGCGCGTGATCTTGTTACGGTTTCGGTCCAGTCGAAGCGTCGAGAACGAACGTGGTGCGAGTAGCCGCACAACGGCTCGGCGCCACGGGTAGTACACCCAGCGCGAGCCCTCTTCAATGATGGCGGTGGCGGGGGGAGGAATGATTTCGGCGAGTTGTTCACGCTGTTCGGCCAGGCGGTCGACAATCTGCAACGCCGAGTCCTCACGAAGGATGCGCAGCACCTCGCGTTGGGCGCGCTCGCCTACGTCGAGGACCAAGGGCCTGACCGCTCGCGTACGGATGGACGCCGGTTCGATGGGTCCAAGTCCCAAGCGCGCGGGACCGCGAAGCAACTGCTCCGACTCGCGCCGCAGAGCCTGTTGGTTACCGGGATTCGAGAGTTCGTAGGAGCGCGCCCTATGCCACGACACGGCGACCGTGCGATAGCGCTCGTCGGGAAAGGGTACCCACTGCGTCCCAACTTGCACCCCACCGGTCACGTCACCCACGGGCATCAGCGAGTCCGAGACTGCCGCGATAGCGAACTCTGCGCCGAGCCAGGTCATGGCGTGCGTGACCGACCTCGAGATAGCAGCCAGAAGTCGGGTGCCGACTACGGTCGCTCCCTTGGACCACGCACCCTTCACTTCAAGTGCACCGAGACGAATCTCGCGCTCGATCACGTCGTGAATCACACCAATCTCGGGTGAGGACGCCATCTCTTCGAGGATTGCTGCTTGGTAACTCCCCTCTAAGGGTCCATGGAAACGCACGCCCGCGACGGGCGCACCCTCTGCGTCGAATCCAAGAATGAAGAGCGGGACGTTGTTGCCTTCTTCGAGTTCGAGGCGTCGCAACGTTCCCTCAAAACCACGGCTTCGAAAGATGCCCTCGGCTTCATCGAGGTATATCTTCCATAAGTCGGGCCGTTCGAGCGGGTGATGACCTTCGAAGCGAACACCGGACTCTTGGTCCACAAAGCTCGAGCCATACCAGTAGCGACGCCCGATTGTGTTAGCCACTGACCACCATTTCCGTTCTTCGTAAAGGCTCCGACAACCTTGGAATTCGCCGCGATTTTCAACAAAACTATAGTGAAACGAGCCCGAAAATTGGTGGACCTCGCTCCGCCAACTTTGCTCATTCGAGAGAGAAAAATCGCACTCAGCACCAACCTCGCTCGCGGTGCCACGACGAAGCGTCGCCTCAGATTTCCAGAGGGACAACCGGAATTCACACGCCACGTCCATAGAATGGACAACGTGTCGACCACACAGCATCTCGAAGCGTCACCAAGTGGCTGCGACGCCAGTGCGTCAGGTAGCCATTGTCACGTTTTTGTCACAAATTTGGTTGAGAAAGTAGACGGAGAGAATTGACCAAGATCCTGGTCGTTGATGACGACGCCGAGATGACCAAACTGCTCGACACGTTCCTCACGGGCGAGGGGCACGAAGTGCTCATCGCCACCGACGGAGCGCTCGCAGTGCGGGCCACTTCGTCAATGGAACCGGACCTCGTCCTCTTGGACATCGTGCTGGGAAGCGAAGATGGCCGCGACGTTTTGCGTGAACTGCGACTCATCAGCGACGTACCGGTGATCTTTCTCACCGGTCGCGGTCTCGAATCCGAACGTATTGCTGGGCTGAAACTGGGTGCCGACGACTACATTGTCAAACCGTTTTCGCTGGGCGAGGTTTCGGCGCGAATCGAATCTGTGCTTCGTCGTTCGGGTGCGAATTTGGCCCAACTACACATCGACGCTCCGACCATGCACTTCGGCGATCTTTTGATCAATGAGAACACACACGAAGTGCATCTGCGCAGCGGGTTGCTCGAGTTGACGTCCAAGGAGTTTGCGCTCCTCGCGTTTCTCGCTCGTTCACCCCGTCAGGTTTTCTCGCGCGAACAGTTGCTCGAGCACGTCTGGGAGTCCTCCAGCGAATGGCAAAACGAAGCGACTGTCACCGAACACATCCGTCGTCTGCGAGCGAAGCTGGAAGTCGATCCCGATCATCCTCGCTGGATAACAACGGTTCGCGGCGTGGGCTACCGATTCGAACCAGAGCCGATCGCTCCCTCGTAGTACCGGGCGTGAAGTAACCGACTCAGTGGCGGCGCGCCAGGAGATCGTGCACGTTGTCAACCAGTTCACTTGGCTTGAAGGGTTTCGCGAGAAACTCCGCAGATCCCTCATTGAGTTCGCCAATGACTGATCGACTCGCGGTGCCCGACACGATCAAGACCATTAACTTCGGATTCTTTGCCTGTAATGCCATCGCCAGGTCACGACCGGACATCTCGCCCATGACGAAATCACTGACGAGTAAATCAAATGTTCCAATGAAGTCGTCAACCACGTCGAGTGCGGATTCCGCGGAGTCAGCAATCACGACTCGGTAGCCGTTGCGCTCGAGGATGCGACTCATGAATCGACGCAACTCCTCGTCGTCGTCCACGATCAACACGGTTGCCGTGTCGTGGGCGCGATCGAGTTCCGCGACCGCAAAGGTCTCGACGGGCTCTTCGTCGACTGACGGCAGCAACACTTCGAAGGTCGTGCCTTCACCGAGCACCGAGTGACACGTAATCGCTCCGCCGCTCTCCTCGGTGAGTCGTCGAGCAGCCGCGAGGCCCATACCCGTACCCTTGAAGAGGCCCTTAGTCGTGAAGAGTGGCTCGAAGCAGTGTGCCCGCGTCTCCTCGCTCATGCCAATGCCGGTATCCGCAACCGACAGCACCACGTAGTCACCTGGACTGAGTCCAAGGGCTGGGGCCGACGTATCGTCGAGTGTGGCCGCCTTGACCGCAATGGAGAGCTCCCCACCATCGGGCATCGCGTCACGGGCGTTGATGGAGAGGTTGATGATCATCTGCTCAAATTGGTCGACGTCCGCTCGAACATTGCCCGCGCGCTCGTCCGCTGACCAATGGACCTCAATCGCGTTGCCCAACACTCGTTCGAGCACCTCGGCATTTGATTGAATCACCGCCGCCGGATTGAACACCATCGACTCTGGCGGTCGAGTTAGTCCAATCGTCTGCAATTGACTCGTCAACATCGAGGCGCGCGACGCCGTTGCTTGAATCTCTTTCACCATTTGAATGGATCTTTCATCGCCGACAAGATCAGTGGAAAGTATCTCGGCGTATCCCGAGATGAGAGTGAGAAGGTTGTTGAAGTCGTGCGCGATGCGACTTGCGACCTGTCCGCGAATCTCCATGGTGTAGGCGTGGCGAAGTTCGGCCTTAAGTTCTCGATGATTCGTTACGTCGTCAATCAGGGTAAGAATCCCGGGCTCTTCGCCACGGGTCGGCGGCAAGCGTGCAGCCGAGGCACTGAGGACACGCATTTTGCCAGCAATTTCGACATCGACGAAGTCTCGACCATCAACCGCGCCACCACGTTGGACTTCGGACCAGAGTTCTTGGAGCTCCGGCAACGTAGCTTCGGGAAACGTCGTCGTAGAGACGTCAAGTTCGTCCGTGAAGTCGGGCCACGCGAACACGCGACTCGCGGAGCGATTCCACCAGCGGACGCGGCCGGTCATGTCCGCCTCCACGATCCCGACCGGTGCCGTTTCAATCAGTACACGGAGTCTCGCCTCGCTTGATTGGACGGTGCGTCCGAGTTCGGCAGCTCCGAGCGCGCTCGAGGCCATTTGGGCGAGGAGGACGAGTACTTCCTTGTCTTCATCGACGAAGTCCGCGTTGGGCGTTCGTCGAACCGCGACGACACCTCGGGCCAGATTCCTCCCTTCAAGGATCGGCGCGACGAGCCAGCCATCTTCGAACCTGGTCTCGCTGCCAACTTTCCAATTCGAGGGGTAGTTCGACGACTCGCTCGGCCTTGGCACCTCACACTGCGGGCTTTGACCACGATGAGCGACGCCGCGAAGCGGCGCGGCCGAACCAACCTCGAGAGTGACGATTGCCGTTTCTGCGTCAAAGACACTTCTGCTGCTCCCAGCGAGACCTCTCAAGATGTCCCGTTCACTCCTCATCGACGTCACGGTGATTGAGGCGGCAATCAGTTGATGGAGTTGACTCGCGATTCGTTGGGATCGGCGAACGGCGTCGCGCGTCGTTTCGACCAACTCAACCTGATCGTTTTGGAGGGCGTTGCCCGGCGACTCTTTTGACGTGGTCACTGACTCAAACGTCCCGCGAAGCTTTCAGCCACCAAGAACTTGGCCGGCTTTCGGTGACGGGAGCAACTATGGCGAAGCATCGATGCTGCGCGCAAAGAGTCTCGATCGAAACTCCTGACGCGAATCAAAGAGGCTTCCCAGAAAAGATTGAGAAATCCTCCAGATAGTGATCAATCTCTTGCGCTTCGTGCGGCCTGGAGAAGTGAAAACCCTGACCCACCGAGACATCTTCGAGTTGCAATTGTTGACGCTGTTCCGCGTCCTCAATTCCTGACGCGACGATCTGCAAGTTCATCTTCTTCGACAGTTCCACAAGCTCGTGCACCTGCGCTACCGAGGTGGTTGACTCAGACATCGACGAGATAAATCGACGTTCGAGTTTGACGATGTCAATCGGTGAGCCCTCCAAATCACTGAGCTGGGACTTCCCTGGCGCAAAGTCGTCAACGGCCAATCGAACGCCAAGTTCCTTCAGGGCGCGTAGTTGGGCACCCGAAGCACCCGCCAGAATTGATTGGGCGAACTCGAGGACCAGCAGCGAACGGGGGAAGCGACTGGACATCAGGATCTCGTCCACGTCGCCAACGAAGTCCGATGACTCAAATTGGCGCACGGAGATGTTTACGGAAACGGAGAATCGATAACCCTTGTCGTGCCATTGGGCTCCCTGAGCGCAGGCCGTTGACAGCGCCCATCGACCGACCGGAAGGATCAGTCCCGTCGACTCGAGCGCCGGAACGAACGAATCCGGGTTCACTACGCCACGCTCAGGGTGTCGCCATCGAAGGAGTGCCTCCACGCCCACGAACGCATTCGTATGCAAGTCAATCTCGGGTTGGTACACCAAGAAGAACTGGCCCTTGGCCACGGCCGTTTCCAGGTCGGAGTTCACGTCGTGACGATCGTTCGCCGCATCAGATTCACTCGCTTCGTGTGCCACTGTGCATCGCTTCCCAAGGATTTCCACCGTAGAAATCGGCGGTACATATTGGAGTACTCCTCGGTGGTGACGATATCAGCCAAGCAATTATTAGCGACCACTCTTCCCCACGATGCGCGCTGTCAACCCGCAACGTCAAACTCGGAAAGTGGCGCACGTCGTGATGTTGCGCTCGCCCGTGAGCGTTACGAATGCGGCACGACGTCAGAGTAATTTCGACGGCGCCCTTCCGCGCGATTCCAGCAGGCACGACGTAAAAATCCGCTCACCCGGCTCTGAAGGTCGGTCACCGCCGGAAAATAAGTGACGTTCGAGCACACGCGATGAACAGAAACATCGTGTCCCCAGACGAGCGGGCCGATCGGTCACCGTGGGAGAAAGTGCGTATTCTCCCTTGAAAACGCAGGAATGACACGATTTGCACTACGGCATCACTACCAATTGACAAAAGAGATGGGCTCTGAGAGAATTCTGCGGCGCAGGGGCATTAGGAGAAGAATCATGTTCAAGGTTCGAATTCGGCCCATTGCTGACGTCAAATTTGGACCTTCAGCGATGGCCGACATGTCAAACCTGGGCCCGTGGCGCCGCATCGCACTTTTCTGCGGTGCGTTGGTTCTTATTGCCTCCTTCTTCAGTTTCTACGGTGTGCTCCCGTCGAGCGCCGCAACGAATGTACTGACCGCGCCCTTTAATGAGTGCCCCGCCATTGGTCACGACAGCGGTTGTGCCTTCTTGATCATCTTGAACAGTGCGGGTCCCGCGCAGATTGTTGCCAATCCTTCCGTGGGACCTTTCGACGGCCACAACGACTCTCTCGTCGGCATCGTCAACAACAGCGGTGCCACCGTCGACTCCGTTTCTGTCGCCTCGAACAAGGACATCTTCGCCTTCGACGGTGATGGCATATGCGCACAGAACAGTCACGGCAATTTGCTCTACGCCTGGAGCGGAACCGGCCAGACCACCCAAGGTTCGAGCGACTGTCCATTCCTCCCGGCAATGGCGACGACCGCAGGATATGACGGCTTTGATTACGCCGGTCCGAACACTTCTTTCAGCAACTTCTCAAACTCAGATGACTACCACTCTGGCAACGTGAACTTCCCCGCCGGACTGGCGAACGGTACGAGCACCTACTTCAGTCTCCAGAACGTCCTCTGCTCCGCTAATTTCTCATTCCCCGCCAGCTTCAACGTCACGAAGTCAACAACGTCGACGGGCGTCACCGCTGGATCCAGCACGCCGATTGCCTACACGTTGACCGCCCACAACCTTGGTGGCGTGCAGGGCAACGTGACGGTCTCCGACACAGCGCCGGCCGGTACAACGTACGTTGCCGGATCGGCCGCATGCCCCGCTGTCGCGTCGCCCGAGACCTGCGGCGTGACGAACAACAGCGGCACCCTCACATGGACGTTGACCAACGTGCCCGGTGGCGCGTCGGCGACTCTTGCGTTTTCCGTGACGGTCCCCATTGGTTACGGCAGCACCACCGTCGCAAATACCGCGTCATGGAGTGGACCCGGTTGCGCGACGGCAACATGTTGGACCAATTCAATTTCCACTTCGGTTGCGCCCGCTTCGTTCACGTTGACGTACAACGCAGAGACCGGCGGTTCAGTCGTAGGCAGCACGCCGCAAACGGTTGACTTCGGACTGAACGGTACGACGGTCACCGCTGTCGCCTCACCCGGTTACTACTTCACGGGATGGAGCGACGCCGAAGCCAACGCCGGACGCACTGATGACGACATCATGTCGAACCTCACCGTCACGGCCAACTTTGCGCCCCTGACGAGCAGCGTAAGTACGTGGGTATGGGCGAACGGCGGACCGGTGACCGGCAACCTTCTCGCGGGCGTCGTTGTCTCCGATACTGCGTCCATTTCCGTGAACCAGAGTTCAATGCCCGGTGGCACGGTGAGCTTCACCTTGTATTCGGGCGGATGGTGTGATCTTGCGACGGGCGTCGGCACCGGCGGTACCGCGACCTCCGACTCACCGATGACGAGCCCGGTCAGCGGTGGCAGTGCCTACTCCGGCAACTTCGCACCACTCAGCCCGGGTAGTTACTACTTCGTCGCCACCTACAGCGGCGATGGGAACTACCCGGCAGCCACCGGCCCGTGCGAACCTTTCTGGGTCTGTCCCGCCCCCGTCAGTTCGACGAGCACAACCGTCAACGCAAACGGCTCTCCCATCGGCACCTCGCCAATTAAGACGAACGACTCGATCACCGACAAGGCGAGCGTCACTGGCAACGAAGAGACCACCGCGACCGGCATGGTGACGTTCACGTTGTACTCGGGCGGTTGGTGCACCCAAGGTACGGGATCGGGCGGGACCCAAGTGGGCTCGCCCTTCACGACCGCGTTGGACGCGAGCGGCAATGCAACCTCTTCAGCGTTCAAGTGGCTCGCGCCCGGGACCTACTACTTCGTGGCCAATTACCTAGGCGATGGGACCGACCCGCCGTCGAGCGGACCGTGCGAACCGTTCACGATTGTGCCCTGTCCCACGGCGGTGGTCACGACGACGGTCTGGTCGGGATCGAGCATTGTGACCGCACCCCTCACTGAACCGGCCTCCGTGACTGACGAAGTGAACGTCGCCGGCAATGAGAGCGCGAAACCTACGGGGAACGTCACGTTCACGCTCTACACAGGCGGTACGTGCAACAACGGGCAGGTCGCCTCCAACGGAACCCAAGTCGGCTCTTCATCGAGTGGTCTCCTCGACGCCAATGGCGACGCCACGTCCGCGACCTTCAGCGGACTTACTGCCGGCAGCTACTACTTCGTGGTGAGTTACGCGGGCGACGGCGTCTATCCACCCTCTACCGGCAACTGTGAGCCATTCACGGTCTGTCCCGCGCCGAAGAGTTGGACCAGCACGGTGGTGAACTCCGGCGGTGCGCCAATTGTCGGCACACCGCTCGGACTCGACGCAACGGTCACCGACACCGCCAATGTCACAGGTAACGGCAACAACAATCCGAGTGGTTCGGTAACCTTCACTCTCTACACTGGCGGCACCTGCAACGGACAGGGATCTGGTGGCACGGTGGTGGGAACCGATACCGAAACGCTCGACGCCAATGGTTCGGCGACATCGATATCCTTTGGCCCCCTCGCGGCTGGCTCGTATTATTTCGTAGGTGTCTACACCGGTAGTGGGACCGCGTCGTATCCGGGCTCCACTGGAGACTGCGAGCCGTTTACGGTGAGCTCACAGTCGACCACGTCCACAACCTCTCCTGTGACGACTTCAACGACGTCCTCTTCATCCACGACATCGACGACGTCAACAATTCCCGTGACATCGACGACGATGCCAACAACACCGTCAACATTGCCCGGAACGACGACGACGTCATCCACAACGTCAACGACATCGACAACGTCAACAATTCCCGTGACATCAACGACGATACAAACAACGCCACCGGGAACAACGTCCACGACATCGACGACTTCCACAACATCGACAACGACGACAACGATCCCGCCGATTACGTCAACGACGACAATCAACAACGGTCCGCCCACGACGTCACCGCATATTCCTCCCGCGACGATTCCCTCAGGCGCCCCCGGCACGGGACTCGGAGGGGCCGCGACGTCCTCGGTCAATGGTGGCGTACTCATCTTGAGCATCCTGCTCCTCTTCTTCGGCCTCGCGGGTCTAGGACTCGTCCTGCGACGTCGTCGTCGGGCGTAGGGCGAGAGGAACTTGGAGCCAGGCTCAACTACATTGAGCGTCGTGACATCCTCAAACAAGAGGCGGCCATCCCTGTTCTGGTGGACGGCCGCGTGTTTCGTGCTCATTGCGGCGGGGGTCGTGGGAATCATCTTCGTCCCTCGCAGTGCGCCCGTTGGGCCGACCATTATCAAGCCGATAGGTGAAATCACTCTGCCCAAATCGGGCGTCGTGATTCCCTCGCGTACGTCGCCATCATCAACGCCGAGTACCACGACGACAGTAAAAACGACGACCGTTGCGTCGTCGATGGGCGCGTTCGCACCGGCCAGCGCAACGCGCTCCACCTTGACCGCACTTGAATCCGGTTCCACGGGAAGAGTCCTCGGTACGGATACGACAGCCGGCGAGTTCGCCGTGGCGAAGGAGTCGCACCTCACTAGCAAGAGCAAGTCGCCTGTTTATGTCGCCAAGCCGATCGCGCGTTCCGTACCCGTCCACTTGGCGATACCAAAGATTGGTGTCTCGGTGCGACTTTCAGTCCTTGGATTGAATAAGAAAGGTACTGTCAACATTCCAACGAATTTCGCAGTACCGGGTTGGTACAAAGGAGATCGATCACCGGGCCAGAAAGGGTCGGCGGTCATACTCGGGCACGTAGATAGCGCGAACGGACCAGCGATCTTCTACAAACTCGACAAACTTGGTTTGGGAAACCGTATCGACGTCACGCTGCGCAATGGCAAAAAGCTGGTCTTCGCAGTCATCGGCATTCGAATGTTTGAGAAGACAAATTTCCCCGACAAGCTCGTTTATGGTGCTCGCAATTATCCGGGCCTGCAGCTCGTAACGTGCGGCGGAATATTCGACCCGAGTACGGACCACTACCTATCGAACATCGTCGTCTTCACAGCGCTCATTAAGACCTAGACGACGCCCGCGACATGAGCACTTCCCCTTTGTTTTCGTCGCACCATCAACGCCCCATCAAAGTCTGAGCAAAATAGGAACAAGTCGGAGGATTTTGCGTTTCTAGATGAAACACTCGTCTTGCCTCGCATTCACGCGAGGGCACTTCTCAGAACTCTCTGAGGTGGACCACCAGCATGCCCTTGCGTGATGGTCCACGTCCCTGAACATTTTTGCTCGGGTCAATCGTCAGTTGCTGAACGAAAAAATATGGCGCTACCTACCTGATCAGGAGCGCGAACTCGTCGATCTTGGCACCGTCGTCATGGGCAGCGACGACGCTCGCCGACAAACACCACGAATACGCAGTGCAACGTGTGCGCACAACATGCGCATTGCAAGGCCACTCTCTGATGCACGTGACTTGGCTTGGCGCACTCACGTCGTGCACGTGCGCGATCGCAGTTGGCCCTAGAGAAAATCGTCGTGCAATTCCGGAGATCCGCGGCGACCCGTTGCTTCGCTTCGCCGTCACATATCTGTGCATTCGTCAATGAATCAAAGGGACTTACTGAGTTGAGCGGATGTTGAGCCGTCGTAGGGAGCATCGTGGAATGAGTTTCCGACAATTGATGCATGTTGAATTTCACGCAAGGGCAAAACAATCCGGGCGACCCGAGCCGCGCCGCAAAGCGCGCTCCGCGACGTTCCGTCATTATTGGATCGCTGGGCTTCCTGGTTGCGGGCCTGGTGCTCAGCACAACGGTCATCCCCGCGATGGCGAGCGTAGTGTCGCCGTCAACGAGTTTGACGACTTCGTCAAGAGTGACAACCTCAACCAAGGCGACCTCTCGTTCGACGGTGGTCACGATACCCAAGACCCCGGCGCATCATCGAACTCGAGTAACTACACCGCGAACAACAACAAGAATCGCTCATGTCGCCACGTCGCGCACTGAATCCTCGGTTAAGCAAGTCTCGTCAACACCGGGCACGCCAACCACGTCGCCAACGCAGAAGCATTCGACAACAACTACGACACTTCCAGTGACGACGACGACGGTGGCCCCGACGCCCACCACGACGGTGCCGGTGACGACGACGACAATCGCGAAAAGTCCCCCCGTCACGAGGAGCGTTCCTCTTTCAATCCCCAACCCCGCCGCCAACATTGCGCCGAATCCGAACTTTCTTCAGACTGGTCACTGCTCGTTCGCCAACGGCGTCTGGGGGTGTGATAATCCTTGCGTCGCCGGATCCGCAACCGCACTTTCCTGGCCCGGATTTACCAACGGTGCGGCGTGCACCAACTACGTTCTCCAAGCGATCAACAACGCACGCGCCGCTGAGGGCGTTCGCCCAATGGTGCTGCCAAACAATTGGTACAGCTTGACCACAGCGCAACAGCTCTTTGTTGTCGCCGACCTCGAGCGCACCGCCCGCGGACTCCCGGCCTACGTTGGGATCAACAGTGCGCTCACCGCCAACGCGCAGCACGCCGCCGCTACCAACAACGACCCCTCCGTCGCCGCGGGATTCCCAATGGCCAACGACGCACAGGGATCGGCCGGTTTTGGCGGCGCCTGGTCCGGCGGCTTTACGGTCCTCGCCGCGGACTACGTCTGGATGTACGACGACGCGTGGGCCGGCAGCGTCGCCGCGACCTCGAACGTAGCCTGCACCTCCGCTCACGCCGCTGGCTGTTGGGCCCACCGTGATGAGTTACTCGGATCCGATCCCGGTTACAACCCCGGCGTTGGTCTTGGGTGCACCACGTGTGAAATGGGCACGGGCTTCGCGATGGTCAACGGCCACGCTTCCTACGTCGACCTCATCGAACTTCCCAAGGGGGACCTGCCCCCAATGACGTTCACCTGGGCCAACAATGTCCTCCCCAACCTGAGCTGATTTCCGACGCACCCGAAACGTACAGCGCTGGGCGTGACGAATCAATCGGCCGACGCTCCCGTGGGCGCGGGTGACGTTGGCATGTGCGAAGGCGACTCTGGCGAATTCGGTCGCAGGTGGAAGTACAGCATGAAGGCCAGCGAACCTATCGCGAAGGCGGCAAACGCCACAATCAGCGGCACGAGAGCGATGTGGTGCAGTTCACTCTGGCTGCCACTCCCGGGCGAGAGCAGCACCGCGACGAATCCAATTAACCCGATCGTCGTGATCAACATCCACGCCCACTTGTTCCACTGGCGCACGTGGCGCCCCGGAAGGAACGGCAGCGGAAACATCCCAAAGGCGAGGCTGGCGAAACCGCCGAGGAACGTGACGTTCAATGCCGGATCCAAAATAAGCCAGAACGGTGAGGGCGAGTGCGCCGTCGCCGCGTGAAGGACGGGCACCGTGAAGAAGAACGCGGCGGTGCTGACGACGAGCACGCAGACCGACGCGATCGCGTGCAGACGCCCCCAGTCCTTGTTGTCAGTGTGCGGACGCAAGACGAAGACGGCGATGAGGCCGTAGCAGTAGCCCGGTGAGAGTCCGAGCGCTCTCGACGCACTCACGCACAGGACGGCGATGATCATGCCACCAACGAGCACGTGCATGTGAACCTTGCGCCTTTCGCGCAACCCGCCGAAGATGATCGGCAACTGCGACGTGAGGGTCACGATGGCCACACCCAGGCACTGACCGAGGAACAGCCACAGCGTGGTGCGATTGAGTCCGAAGCCCTTGTCGAGGAATGAGTTGATGAGTCCTGCGAACAGAATGAAGCCCACGAACAACGCAGTGCCAATCGTCATGCGTCGCCCGAACGATTTCTCGACCTCACGATTAATGAACATCTTCGGAAAGCGTTTCCTCGCCCGGGCTTGGATGCGCTCTCTGTTCTCGGCGTACGTCACATCGAGCCATTCGCTGGGGAACCCGGCACCGATGAGACGACTGACGAGAAGTACCGCAATGCTGATGCCGCCAGAACTGACGAGATTGCTCTTGATTTGACCGGGCCCGGGCATGGCAACGCTGAACTCAGAGAGGTGGTTCTCGGTGACCGAGACATCGAATGGTGCCGACAGCAAATAGGGACGCGACGTCGTGCACGACAACTCCAAGCGATGATGTCCAACCGTCGCGTCGCCGGGAATGACCAGATGATGCACGTCGAACCCGGCTCCGGTCGTTGCCACCTGATCGATCAGCTTGCTGTCGAAGAACACGTAGACCGGTCGGCAAGTACTCGTGAAGGTGGTGTCGCGCAGGGTAATTGCGATACCCGGAGGTCCCGTCGCCGGCGTTGTCTGCAGCGCTGAGGAGACGCGCAGCGCGGCGTCTGCCGTTGCCGTCGCGCTGCCGTTGTTGCTCACGGTCTGTCCGGTGAATGTCGTGCCGGTCGACGTGCCGTCAGATCCGGTCTCGGTCACTGACGCCGAGTAACTGCCCGTTTTGGTATAGACGTGTGATGTCGTCGCGGTTTTGGTCGTGGCGCTCGTGCCATCGCCGAAGTCCCAGTGGTAACTCGTGATCGTACCGCCCGACAATGACGATCCGGATGCATCAAAGGACGAGCTCTTCCCGGCTGCCGCCGGCATCACACTCAAATGCGCCGTGGGGGCCTGTCCCGGCGCGATGGCAATGCCAAAACTTGGTGCGCCGACCTGGACCGCGGCTTCGGGTCGCGGTGGTGAGGATGCGAGATCGATGGGCGTCACGGTGTTCGTGGCGTTCGCCACGTAGGCAGTCTTGCCGTCAGGCGCGATGGCGATGCCGTCGGGTTGGCTGAGACTCCCCACCGAGAGCGACGCGCCGGCGGAGGCGGGCGACGTCGTCAGATTGATGGGGGTCACCGTGTTGTTGTTGTTCGCGGTGAACGCCTCTGTCCCGTCAGGGGTGACGGCGATGCCCAGCGGGCCACTGGGCACGCTAATCGAGCCCTTCAGCGAAGGAGGACTTGACGCCAAGTCAATTACTGAAATAATCGAGCCGTTCGCGACGTACGCGGTTGCTCCATCGGGGGCAATCGCGATTGCCTGCGGTGCACTACTCACGGGGATGGTCGTCACCGCTCGCGAGACCGTGTTAATCACACTGACCGACGTCGCCTCGGAGTTCGATACGCAGACGAAGGCGCCGCTCGGACTTACGGCGATGCTCCAGGGTCCACTGCCGACCGGAATTGGCGCACCGGCCCTCGCGGGAGTGCTTCGAAGGTTGATGGGGGTGACGGTATTGCTATTGAAGTTGGTGACGTAGGCCGTATCGCCGTTCGGGGTGATCGCGATAGCGGCCGGTCCGCTCCCCACTTTGATGGGCGTTTCGAACGAGGGTGGGCTGGCGTGCAGATTGATTGGTCGCACCGTGTTGCCGTCGGAGTTTGTCACATAGCCGGTCGAACCGTCGGGCGCAATGGCGATGCCAAGAGGGCCGTTCAGTTGTGGGTTGGTGGCGTGCAAGACCGTGGCGTGCGAGTTGGACCCATCGATCGCAGTGACGGTATTGAGATTCAGATTTGTGACGTACACGATGCCGGACGCGAAGCCTTGGGGCGCCGCGGACGCCGGCGACGAACTGAGGAAGGATGCGAACGCCGGGCTGAGCAGGATGCACGCCAGCGTTGCCAAGAAGCGCACGCCCGTTCGGCGACGGCGTTCGGCGATGTCGAGCGAATGTTGCACGACGAACGTCAGGTCGCCTTGAGGACCGCGACGACTCGCCGATTCTTTGCACGTCCCGACGCCGTGGCATTTGTCGAAACGACGACCACGCTGTAGCCGGGCACGATGGTGATGACAACGCCGAGGTCGCCGAGTGTTGCTAGGTCGGCGGTCAATTTAGCCGCGACGGCCTTGGCGCGATTGAGGTTGAGCGTCGTGTTGAAGGCGGCGGTGAAGACATTGTCGGTGTAACCCGTCAAGTCGACGGTCGTGAAGTGATTCTTCTTTATCGACACGGCCATGGCCTGCACTTCGGACTTCAATTTGGTCGTCAGAGTGAATGAACCTTCGGCAAAGGGCGCGACCGTGACGTTCTGATTCGCGGGAGGTTTCGGCGGTTTCGACACGATATGAACTGGAGGCAGCGTCGTGGTTGTTGTCGTCGTAGTGGTCGTAGTCGTGGTCGTGGTCGTCGTCGTGGTCGTGGTCGTCGTTGTTGACGTCGTGGTGGTCGGCGGCGGTGGCGGAGGTGGTGGAGGTGGCGGCAATGTTGTTGTCGTCGTGGTCGTCGTGGTCGTCGTGGTCGTCGTGGTCGTCGTGGTGGTCGTCGTGGTTGTTGGTGGAGGTGGCGGCGGAGGGCACCAGCACCAGTTCCAGAATGGAGGCCAAGGGGGACCAGGATCGCCGTGGTCGTGCGCGCTCAAAGAAGAATGTCGAGAGGGATCGCACGAGTCTCGCGTAAATGTCGTCGTTACATGTACCGGTGTCCGCGGTGTCGCGTTGGACGAGAGTGCCGGAGGGACGACGACGCTGAGGACAGTGACAGCAAGAACGATGAGGACGAGACGCGCGCGATGAAGAGCGCGAAGCACCGTGCTGACACAGAATCTCAATGTCGTCGCGAATCGCCCCTGCATAGCGCCTATCCCCAAAAGGCGACGCGCTTCCTCCGCCCGCTGCCTCAGCCCCCGTAAAACAATTTTCGGTCAATATATCAACATCGACGATATTTCGCGAAAGAAGATGGGTACCTCGCGTACGGAACGTGACGTGTCCGTGACAGCGTTACGAGGGAGCGTCAATACGCATGGATACCGCTCGTTTTCCAGTAATCAGCCGCTCTCGATCAAACATGAGCGAGACCACGCGCCAGGCGCCCACGTCAATGATGGCGAGCGATAGCGCGAGCACGACGGCGGTGAGCGCGGTTGGCCGGAAGACCTGCAGGACCATAAGGAGCGGTAGGACCAGAGCGGGAAGACTGGCCAGGGTTCCCAACTGTTGCGCCACGCGCACGTCGGACGACCGCGCCGAGATTGCGGTGCCGACCCACACCGACCACCCGGCCAAGAGTGGTGCGAAGAGGACTTCGGCGACGAACCACGACGGCTTCCACACCGCGTGGACGACAACACTCGGCGACGCGAGGCGTACGGCGACGACCAGCACAAGAAAGAACAGATAGGCCATGGCGATGGAGGGAATCGTCGCGGCGAGAGATTTGCCTAAGAGAAACTCCTCTCGACTGATTGGCGTGGTGAGGAGCGGCTCGAGGGTGCCCTGATCACGTTCTCCGATGACTGAATAGGCGGCAATCGTCGCGGGCAGCACGACCGGTATTACCAGCATCAGCAGCATCGTGACGTCGACCTGCGTTCGGACAATTGCGGCGTCCGACGAAGCCGGGATGTTGAACAGCTCAATGACGGGCAACGCCATGAAGAAGATGGGCAACGTCGCCATTGTGTAGATGATGAAACGATTCCGACGGTATTCGCGGAACTCTTTTCGAATGACCGCACGAATCCGCGTAGAACTCAGACTCATTGGGCCCCTCCCTTTTCCGTGGCACCGACCAGTTCTAGATACACCTCTTCGAGCGAGTGCCGAGATTCGACAATTGACAACACGTCAGCACCCGCGCGTACGAGCGCTCGAGTGACGTCGGGCGCGGCGCTACGAACATCATTGACCGTGATGACATAGTTACCAGCGTCACTCGTCCAACTCTCGACACTCGCGACGGATTTGAAGACGGCGTCGGGATTTGCGAGTGGCGACGCGGTGGTGACCACAATCCCCTTCCGGAACATTCGTTGACGCAGGTCGTCGATGCGGCCCACGGTGCGCAACGTCGTGTTCAAGATGGCGACGCGGTCACAGAGTTTCTCAGCCTCATCGAGTCGATGCGTCGTCAGAAACACGGTGACGCCCTTCGCTCGTAGCGCATTGATGAGATCGTGCACCTCGAGCGATGCGACGGGATCCAGACCGGCCGTGGGCTCATCGAGGAAGACAATCTCCGGGTCGTTTAACAGTGCTCGGGCCAGTCCAACGCGCTGACGAAGACCCTTGGAGAGACTGCCCGAGAGGTCACCGGCACGCGACGTGAGGTTGACGGCTTCGAGCGCCCGGTCGATTCGTGCTTGGGCGTTGCGAAAGCCGTAGAGGCCCGCAAAGAACTCAAGGTTCTCGGTGACGCTGAGCCGCAGATAAAGACCGGGAAGTTCAGTCATGACCGCGATGCGCTGACGTATCTCGAAGCCGTTGCGCGTCGTGAGATCGATGCCCGCGACGGACGCGGAGCCCGACGTTGGAATAACGAGGGTGCTGAGTGTGCGCACGGTGGACGTCTTACCGGCGCCATTGGGACCGAGGAAACCGAAAACTTCGCCCCGATTGACACTGAAGGAGACATCACGAAACGCCACGCGCTCACCGAACTGCTTCGTGAGATGATCGACAACGATGACCGCGTCGCTCGAGGCATAACCGGCCTCGCTCTGGCCGGCGAATCGTCCCGATTGGGTCACGATCGCCTCGGCAATTTCGCTCGCCGATTGAGCGTCGAACGTGGGCGCGTGCACGGGCGTGACCGCGACGTCAACCTGACCAGTTGACGCTTGGTCGTCGTCAACGACTCCGGGCCCCAATTTCGCTCGTTTCGTGCCGCCACTGGCGAGGGCGATCAATAGATACACGGCGACGACGCAAACGATGGCGACATCGCCGGCCGTCTTCTTGAGGGTGAGGTACCCAGTGATGGCCGCGGCGGACGCGGCGAAGGTGATGAGCCACCCCTGCCACGTAACCGGTCGAACGCCAACACCGATTCGACGCCGAACAAACCACTCGGGTTTAGCCACTCGGGTTTCGCCTGGTGGTTCGGGCAGGTGGGCGCATCACCCAATCATACGAAGGGTCCGCCGTCGCCTTAATGGAGGTAGCGCGCCGGTTTGTCGGTCAGTGCGCGCGGCGTTGAGCGCGATAATGCGCTCGAAGAATCATTCGAAGCGTGATGAAGACCACCACGATGATGAGGTTGACGTTGACCGCGGGGATCCAACGAACCTTCTCATCCTTCACGACGTACACCCCGACCGGCATGACGATGCCACCGAAGCCACCGCCCGAACCACTCGACGGTTCTGCGTCCGCGTCGACGGCGTCGCGGACGATATCCTCGTCATCGCTTGGGGTGCTTGCGGAGCCGGCACTCCCCTCGCCTGCACCGCCGCCACCGGTGACGAGCGCGACAGGTATGACCAACGAACCGTCCTTCTCGTAGGCACTGCCAAAGGCGCGCGTGACCGAAAGATTTTGGGCCACCTTGTTCAATAGATCCTGTACGTCCATGGTGCTCCCTTCTTGATGACCCGCGGCCACCCCCCGACTGTACGGCCCAACGAGTGAACCGTACGACTACTTGTCGAGTTCGGCCAGGACTTCGCCAATGATCTTGGTCATCTTGTGGGCCGGCAGTGGTTCGCCACCTTCGGCCTCGGCCACTTCACCCGAGAACGCTTGCACCGAAGGGTTACCGCCGACGAGCACGTGACGTAGGGCCTCGCCACTCGCCTCGGAGTCATTGACTTCGTCGAGTGCGGCCGCCACGTCGTGCTCTGGAGAGTCGGCCACCACGTGCACGACGTGCATTGCCTCTTCTCGACCGGACGCCGTCGAGACCGCCGGTGCGCGGTCGGGGTTTTGTTGCGCGTCCCATTCGGCGAGCGCTTCGTTGTAGCCACCTTCGCCGGCGTGCAGGACGCGGGTCGTGGGTGCTTCGGCGGCGTCGCCAGTTTCGTCAAGGGCCGGCGCGGCGTCCTCCGCCTCCTCGTGGTGGCGAACTTCGCGGATGGGCACGATGAGGCTTCCGTCGGGATTTCGTACGATTTCCATGACAACTCCTTCTGGACATCTGTAACCGTCAAGACCAACCTAAAGGGTCGATGGGGACGCACATACGGCGCCGTCGCCCTGCTCTGGGCACGCGACCAATACCCACCTCGTCGTACGCTGGGACCCAAGGGCATTTCGCGGCGCGATGACCGTCGAGAAGTACTTCGCCGTCGAGTGACACGGAGAGAGCGAAGCGTGAAACTAACGGTGGCATTCGATCGGACGGTGGGTCGTCCGCTCTATCGCGTCCACGTGCGGCTCTATCGGCTCACCCGCGGACGCATAGGTCACAAGAGTCCGGTCGGCCCAATGCTGCTCATGACGGTGACGGGTCGAAGAACCGGTCAATCTCGATCCGTCACGCTGCTCTACTACGAAGCGCGTAGCACGTACTACGTCATGGGCTCCAACGGGGGCCGAACCGGCCATCCCACGTGGCTACTGAATGTTCGAGCGAACGGCCACGTGCGTGTTCAGGTGGGCGCCCGATGTTTCGACGCGCTCGCGCGCGAACTGCCCCCAGAGGAACGTGCGTCGGTGTGGCCCGAGCTCACGACTTTTTACTCGGGCTGGGCTCACTACGAAACGCTGACGGACCGCACCATCTCGGTCATCGCGCTCGAACCCAAAGTAACTACGAACGCGACGCGACGTGCGCCCCGTCAGGCGTGAGGTCGCGAGTGACGCCACGCTCACCAAAACTCGGGCGTCGCATCAAGATGTACACCGTCGTGAAGACGCCGAAGAAGAGGATCGCCACCAACACGGGTAGGACGACATTCCAGCGAAGTGCGGAGTGCGCGTGCACCCCAAGATGTGAGGCCGCGTCGATCAGCCCGGACCTCGCCTGCGGGGGGATTCCAGGAATACTCATCGTGCTCCTTCCTTGTTCCTAATACATCGTGTGCTACTTAATCGTACACTACTTCTTCGTGTACAATCAGAACAAGAGGATATCTTTGGTTTTCGGGTTGAATGCCGAAACCGTTGGGCCACTCGACAGTGCGAAATGAAGGACAGGGAAATGAGCGAGCGATGAGCACTTCGCACGATGTTGCCGATACGGTCGACACCCCAGGAGAGACGAACGCCCTTGATCCGTTGGCCCTGGAGCGTCAAGTCTGCTTCGCGTTGGTCGTGGCGTCGCGCAGCGTCCTCGCGATCTATCGACCCCTGCTCGAACCACTCGGCCTCACCCACCCCCAGTACCTCGTGATGCTCGCGCTCTGGGGTGACGCACCGCTGAGCGTTCGTGAAATCGGTGCGCTGTTGCAACTCGATTCGCCAACGTTGTCGCCCTTGCTCAAGCGACTCGAGTCGGCCGGACTGATCACGCGTACGCGAAGTGGCGAGGACGAACGCCAGGTCAATATTGGACTCAGTGCCCGTGGTCGTGCGCTGCGCAATGAGGCGACGAAGATTCCACCGGCGGTCGTGGCCCGACTTGGCATTTCGATACCCGAACTCGAAGCGCTGCACGTATCGCTCACGAGCGTGATTGTCGCGGCGCGGCGAACGGGTGGCGTGACCGAGCTCGACTGACGAAGTCGTTACGTTCGAATACCGGCGATGACCAAGTCGAACATTCCTTCAACGCGCCGGGCGTCGGGTGCCTGTTCGTTGGCGAGCACGATGCCGTGGATCAGACGAAGCACGTCGACCAACTCCACCTCGGCGCGAACTTCGCCCGCTGCCTGCGCGTGCTGCAACAAGACGGCGCCGGCGTCGCGCATGCTCGCACAGGCGATTTGAATCTCCGTGCCTTCGGTGTGCTTGGCGTTCATTACTGCCGCACCCATGCTTCGTCCGTGAGCTCCAAAGTCTCGCTGAAGACGAAGCCAGCTGACGAGTGCGTCGAACGTGGATGGGGCGTCCGCGAGGGCAATGGCGCGAGCGCGTAACTCGAGCGCTTCGTCGAGGAAGGCCGCTTCGAGCAGGTCTTGGCGCGTCGGAAAGTGGCGATACAACGTGCCGATGCCAACACCGGCGTCACGCGCGATGTCCTCGAGCACGATGTTGGCGCCGCGTTCAGCAATCGCTGCACGCGCGGTGGCGAGAATGATCTCGTAGTTGCGCTGAGCGTCCGCCCGTCGTGGAGCCCGGGTTACCGTCGCTTCACTCATCTCGCTCCTCAACTCGGCCCCTGGAAAGAATCTTCAAAGACTACTTGCAACCGGAGGCATCCTCCATATAGTATGTGGAGGCACCCTCATGTTAGGCCCACCGGAGGGCCAACGCAATGGCTTTTTTCAAAAAGGGTGGCCAAGACCCAATATTCCGACTGATTCCAACCAAGTCCTCATTTAAGGAGACAACGTGCCTCTCACCTCCCACGCCCAAAAACGGGCCGCGACGATCGCGTTGGCCGTCATCGTGACCTGTCAGTTGATGGTCGTCCTCGACGCCACCGTCGTCAATATTGCCCTCGTGCCCATCAAGCACTCGCTGCACTTCAGTTCCGCCGGCCTTTCGTGGGTTATCGACGCCTACAGCCTCGCCTTTGGAGGACTGCTCCTCCTCGGTGGACGAGCGGGCGACGTCTTTGGTCGACGCCGAATGCTCATGATCGGTCTCACCATCTTTACGACTGCTTCGCTGTTCGCGGGCCTCGCGACGTCGGCGACGATGTTGCTCCTGATGCGAGGGGTGCAAGGCGTGGGCGCCGCCATGGCCGCGCCGAGCACGCTGAGTTTGATCAGCGCGACCTTCGAAGAGGGTCCCGAGCGTAACCGGGCACTGGGCATCTTCACCGCGGTCTCGGCCGGCGGTGGTTCGCTCGGTCTGATCCTCGGAGGGGCGCTCACCTCGTGGGTGTCCTGGCGCTCGGTGATGTTCATCAACGTGCCCATCGGCCTCGCGATCATTCTCCTGGCCCCGCGTTTTGTTCCCGAACCGCCGCGCAACGGTGGACGTCTGGACGTCGCGGGCGCCGCGTTGGTGACCGGTGGTCTCGCGACATTGATCTACGGCTTCATTCGCATCGCCGAGCACGGCGCGCCATCGATAACCGGCGCATCCTTCGCACTCAGTGTCGTGCTGCTGTTCAGCTTCGTGCGTGTCGAGCGCACGCGAGTACAGCCACTGCTCCCGATGCGACTGGTCACTGACCGTCTTCGTGGGCCGGCGTACTTCACCATGATGTTGGTACCGGCAGTCATGTACGGCGTCTTCTTCTTCACGAGTCAGTTCCTTGAAGGCGTCAAGCACTTCAGCGCCCTCGAGACGGGCCTGGCCTTCTTGCCCATGACCGCACTCATCTTCACGAGTTCGAGAATTACGCCGAAGTTGGTTGCACGCATAGGGGCGCGGCCGATCCTGCTCTTCGGCCTGGTCGCCATTGGCGTGGCCACCTTATGGATCTCCAAGGCGACGCCGTCGCAGAGTTACGTGGAGAGCCTGTTCGGTCCCCTGGCACTCTTCGGCATTGGCGCGGGTTCATGCTTCTTGCCACTGAGCGTGACGATACTCACGGGAGTCCCACGTGCCGACGCCGGTGCCGCCTCGGGAATGCTCCAGACGATGCAGCAGACTGGCGGCGCACTCGGCGTGGCCGCGCTCTCCAGCATCGCCGCGGCGCACGGTAGCTCCGACGCGCTGACGGTCGGTGCCGGCATCATCGTGGTGGCGTTCCTCGTCGCCTACTTCGCGATTCGACCGACTCGTTCGAACGTGCCAGCGACCGCGGAAGAGACGGCCCAGGAGATGATTCCGCTCTTCTTGAGCGAATGACGCCCACGTCGTCGTTCGCTTACGCCTTCGCGCAGATACAGAACAGCCACTGGTCCACGTCCCCGTCGACGTGGCGCATCGAGCGCAGCGTCCACGGGGACTCGTCAATGACCGCGACGAGGTCGGATTCGCTCCAGTAGGTGAAGTGGCGCGGCCCGTTCAGTTTCTTCGTGACCCATTCGGCACCCGCGCCTTCCTTCAGCGTGAAGACGAGGAGCCCCTCGCCGGTGGTCGCGTCGAAGGACTTCTCCAAGACACGCGCGAAATCGAAACGCTCCAGGTGAAGAAAGACGGCGTTGGCGAAGATGGCGTCCCACGGACCGCCGAGATCATCAGTGATCACGTTGAGTTGGTCGGCCTCGTGGCCCGCGCGTCGAAGTGCTTCGACGAACGCGGGCGTGGCGTCACTTCGTCGAACGGCCAGACCTCGCGACTCCATGACGTTCGCCTCCTCACCCGAGGCGCTGCCGATCTCCAACACGAGCGCGTGGGCTCGAAGATTGGCCACCATGGCGTCAATGAGTGACACGACTTCGAACCAGGACCCCGAGCGCCGACTGTCGTTCAGCCATAGGTCGGCCGACTCGTCATACGTCCGCAGGGTCAGGTCGTTGGCGCTCGCCGAGTGTTCGTCCACCCTTTAAGTATCGCTAACGAGTCGGTGTCGTGATGTCGCGGGATGTCGAATCGTCGAATCGCCGCGTTATGGTCGCTACCAAGTTCGATAACTCATCTGGCGCCCGCGACTCCGCCGTTGCTTCGCGCGCTGTCGAGTAGTGATCGCGCATCGATTGAAGAGAGGATCCACCATGACCGGTTCGACAGTTCTCGGTGGCACGTTCGACATGGCCAACGGTCTCAACGTGACGCGTATGGGCTACGGCGCCATGCAACTCGCCGGACCGGGCGTCTTCGGGCCACCGAAGGACCGCGATGAAGCACTCGCAGTGCTGCGAGCGGTCGTGGAGCTCGGCATTACGCACATCGACACCAGCGACTTCTATGGCCCGTACGTCACGAACGAACTGATCAAGGAGGCGCTGCACCCCTACCCCGACGATCTGGTCATCGTGACCAAAGTCGGTGCCCGTCGAGACGAAGTAGGCAACTGGCACCATGCGCGCACGCCCGATGAGATTCGAAGCGCCGTGCACGACAATCTCGTCCGCTTGGGGCTCGACGCACTCGACGTCGTGAACCTACGTTTCGGCGGCTTTGCCGCGTCAGAACCTGAATCACTCGAGGAGCAGTACACCGCCCTCGCCGAACTGCAACAACGCGGTCTCATTCGCCACCTCGGCGTCAGCACCGTCAGCGCGGGACAGATTGCTGAAGCGCAGTCAATCGCGCCCGTTGTCTGCGTCCAGAACTTCTACAACGTCGCCCATCGCGTCGACGATGGGCTGATTGTCTCGCTCAACGATCAGGGCATTGGCTACGTGCCCTACTTCCCGCTCGGCGGATTCACGCCACTGCAGTCCGACGCCCTCAGTGCCGTGGCCGCTCGCCTCGATGTCGCAGCAATGACGGTGGCGATTGCGTGGCTCCTGCAACGGTCGCCCAACATTCTGCTTATTCCGGGCACCTCGTCGAGAGCGCACCTCCACGAGAACGTCGCCGGTGCGTCGCTGACGCTCTCAGAAATCGACGTTGCGCAACTCGACGCGATTGCGTCATCGGCCCAGTAGGCCCGATTCAACGAGTTCACGCTGATGGTTGCGAATAGTACGAGTCACCGTCAAGGTCGTCGAGCGGTCCCGGGTGCGTGGGCGTCCACGCCATGAGTTCACGCGACCTGACATTCGACGCGGGACTGNNTGCGGAGCAACGGACACTGACCGAACTGATGCGCGACTCATTCGACGAATTAAAGGCGGACACCGCCGCAGGTTGAATGTTACTGATGGACTGCGAATGTGCACGCCGACGTTAGAGCGCAACGCCGAGACGAATGGTCACGATGTCGCCCACGTCGATTCCCTCCGCTTTTCGCACCGCTGCTCTCAGCGGCACGACATAGCCGCCGTCCTTCGCAAACAACGACGTCGTGAATTCGGTCGATCCGATGTGTACCTCGACGGGTATCATGCCCCAGCCGTAGGTGACGAGCGCCGCCGTCGCCTGAATCTCCGCGCTCTCTTCGTCGGGCACCGTGACGAAATGAAACGGTGCCGGTCCACGCCACTCAAAGACGCCACCACTGAATTCAAGTTCCACGACGTCACCATAAGTGAAGGCTCTGACATCTGCCCGATCTCGACAATCAACCGACATCGTGCAGATTGCGCGTCAATGTGCGTTCGGTCCACGTCGCATGACATAATCACGACCCACGTCCGTGAAGCTAGTGAGGAAGGCCCTGTTTGGCGTCCGCACTCTCGACGCCCGAGCTGAGACAGACTTTGCCCGGCTGTTCCTTCGTGAGATCGCAGATGTCTGCGGTGAGCTGATTCGCCGTCGCGACAATCGACTGGGTGACCGAATTGTTGTGATCACTCAGGTTGCTGGCAATTTTCTTGGCGTGAAGTCCGGCGAGTATTGAGGGGCTGTAACTCGACCCGACTTGCAAGAACCGATTGCCAAAATCGATGAAGGGGATCGAACCGGCCTGCTGCAGACCGGGCACGTACTTCGAACTGTCGTATTTGTTCACGAGAGCGTTCTGCGCCTTCGTCAATGTCATGAGCGGTTGATGATTCACGTTTTCGACCTCGACTTCGGTGAACGTCAAGTACGACGACGTGAACACCGCACCGCGAAAATCCAATGTCGCGGTGTTGGGAAACCCGTCGGTTGACGAAGAGGCAATCGTGCTCAGTCCCTTGAAACTTCCAAAGCGCAGCAGTGCGATGGCGAGCGGCCAACGTTCGGCGGCGCAGAATGGACAAAACTCGGCGCCCACGTACAGGACTTCCGGCCGTTTGTTTTCAATCAATGGCGATTGTTTCTTGATGTGTGTCGGAGCCACAATCGAGCCAGCGCCGATTTCGTTGAACTCGGTCATCGGAATGCTCGAGATGTCGCGAATGATCGCCGCCGAGGCCGGTGTGGGTGACGTAGCCGAGGCGCCCGCCGGTGTCACCGCCATCAGCGCGCCACCCCCAACCAGCAAGAGCACGAGGAGAAGTCTCACCCCGGCGAAGGACCGATTCAGTATTCGCATGGAGTCCTTAATTACGGCGTTAGCTGCGCGCCGGGTCGCACGCCGGAACCATTCACAACCTCAATTGTGCCATACGAGGCCTTGACATCCAACGGCACCGTGTACGGCTGGGCTGAATACGCGGGTGTCGACGTGACCTCGGTCTCGAGCAGAGCGCCACTCGTGGTGTTCACGACGACCTTCAAGAGTTCGTATTCACCCAGGGGCTCGGTGATCTCGGTGCCCATTTGACCGTAGGCATTGGTCGCCGGACCGACGAGTTCGCTGCCCGGCAGTTGGGAGAGGACTTCGTAGAGCGCCGATCCCAACTTGGCCGACGCGTCCGGCAGTTGCAGCAGTCGCGTGATCAGTTCGGCCTGCTCTTCGACGCTGCACCCAGTCGAGCTGGTCGAACTGGACGAACCGGAGGGGCACGCCTGGGGCGACGGCGCCACCGAACCATCAATGTTGATTTCACCGTCGGCCAACATTTGAGCCAACGTCGACGGGTCGGTGGGGAGGTTGTTCACGCTCGTGCCCGCAGTCAGTTGCGTGTTCGCCGCCACTGAGAGGATGTAACCGAACCCGTCATAGCCAGTCACGGAACCACCGCGTTGCGTGGTTGAGGTGACCGGATCGGCCTGATCGCAAAAATTGTTGGGCTCGCCCTCAGCGATCCACGTCGCTTGATCCTGAGGCGTTGCGAAGCCTGAACCATCCACGCCCGTGGGATTCGGTGACAGGCGAACGTCGCCCGAGCCAGCCGACGCCGTCCACGTCTCCCTCGTACCCGTGGTGACGAAGTCAATCCATTGGGGTGAAGGGTTGGACGAAGTGGCCAGTCCCGCGAAGCCACACGTTTGGCTCACGAACGACGACTGGTAGTAGTACTGCCCCGTCGCCAGGGGCGGAAGATTGGCACTTCCGGCATCGCGCTGCGCCGCCCGCGCCAGCGTGGTCGCGGCCGCGCTGAGCGGCGTGGCGCCCGGTAACAGGCCAATCATCAACGTGATGGCGGCGCACAAGGTTACGACGGAACTTGCGACGACCAGTCGCGGATATCGTCGGCGTGTGCGCGACGTTGCGATAGACGCTGCGATGGAGCGCCACGCGTCGTCACGATGTGCGTCGATGTCAAGCGACACGTTTGCGGTGACTGGATCGAGAGAGCCGATCATCTCGTCGAGGTCGTTGGTGTTCACGGTTGCTCCTTCATTTCCTGTGGGTGCTCGCCAACCTTGCGCGGTTGGCGAATAGCTGTTGCGAGACGTTCCTTCGCGCGGTGATAGCGAACGTTGAGTGTGTTGACCGTGCAGCCGAGTAGTTCGGCCACGTCCGATCGCTCAAGCTGCTCCCAGTGAATCATTCGCAACAGGTCGGCGTCTTCTTCACTGAGCTGACTGAATGCGAAGGCTAAGTCGATGACCTCTTCGAGTGGGTGAGAGTCGGTGAGTTCGAGGTCCCCCAAGATCTCTCTCTGAGGATGGCGGGCCAGACGGCGCCGTTCGTGCGCGACCTCATAGCCAGCGATCCGATAGAGCCACAACAGATTCGGACCTTCTACGACGTCAAATTTTCGCCACGCCACGACGAACGTCGCGGCCACCACATCGTCCAGACTCTCTCGCGGCAGTCGCCTCGCAACGTAGCGAGCGACGCTGGCGTAGTGCTCTCGGAACAGTCGCTCGAAAGCCAAGGGGTCGGGGCGAGGTGATTTCATGGATTGATTTGTGACACCTCTTTACTCCCGGATCCAGCCATTTCTTACACGGATCTATGCGAGCCGGCGCGCCATAGCCTCCAATAGTGGGCGTGCGCGGATTCGTCGCGGCGCCAGCACGTCGGTTGGTCGCCGTTCGCGGGGAACTGTAACGAAAAGTGGGCCCGTCGATACCATTATGAAGGCGATTCAGTAGCAGCATTGGACGCCATGAGAGAAGGAGTTCGCGTGAGCAACACGTACGAGAAGAGCCAAGCCGCGATCGAGAAGCTGAGCCCGCACCAGTACGAAGTCACCCAGCACAGCGCTACCGAGCCAGCGTTCCGCAACGAGTTCTGGGATCACAAGGACGCGGGACTCTACGTCGACATCGTCTCAGGCGAACCCCTGTTCACATCCACCAAGAAGTTCGATAGCGGTTGCGGGTGGCCGAGCTTTACGACGCCCATCGTTAAGGACAACGTGATCGAGATCGTGGACCGCAGTCACGGCATGGAGCGGACTGAGGTTCGTTCCAGCCACGGGGACAGCCACCTCGGACACGTGTTCAACGATGGCCCCGTGGACGATGGCGGACTGCGCTACTGCATCAACTCCGCCGCGCTTCGATTCATCCCGTACGCCGATCTCGAAGCCGAAGGGTACGGCGAGTACATCAACTTGTTCGACCAGACCTCGTCGACCGAGGAGGTTGCCCAATGACGCAGAACACCGAAACCGCAGTCCTGGCGGGCGGTTGCTTCTGGGGAATGCAGGACCTCATCCGCAAGCGTCCCGGCATCGTCACGACGCGCGTGGGCTACTCGGGCGGCGACGTGGACAACGCCACGTATCGACACCACGGGACCCACGCCGAGGCGATCGAAATCATCTTCGATCCGACCGTGACGTCCTATCGCGACATCCTCGCGTTCTTCTTCCAGATTCACGACCCCACGACGAAGGATCGCCAAGGCAATGACCGGGGCACGAGCTATCGTTCGGCGATTTACTACGTCACTGAGGACCAGCACCAAACGGCGCTCGACGTGATCGCGGACGTCGAGGCGTCGGGGCTCTGGCCGGGCAAGGTCGTCACCGAAGTCGAGCCGGTCGATCCTTTCTGGGAGGCCGAGCCCGAACACCAGGACTATCTGCAGAACTATCCCAACGGCTACACCTGCCACTTTCCTAGGCCGGGCTGGGTACTCCCCCATCGCAACGACATGGTCGAGTCGTAAGGAAGCCACGATTGACCTTGGACTGAATAGTCGAAGTCAGAAGGCGGTGAGGCCCCCATCGACGATGAGTGTGGTGCCGGTGATGTAGCCCGCCGCCGAACTCGCAAGAAACACCATCGCCGCAGCGAGCTCGTCGGGGTCGCCCGCGCGCCCAGAAGGAATCCTGTCGAACCAGCTCTCGATATAGCCGTCAGGATATTGGTCGGTCATCTCCGATGGAAAGAATCCGGGGGCTAACGCGTTGACACGAATACCTTTGCGGCCCGTCCACTGAACGGCGAGATCGCGGGTGAGGCCAATGAGGCCCGCCTTACTCGCCGAATACGCGGCCTGGGGAAGTCCGGTACTCGATAACGCCGCAATGCTCGAAACGTTCACGATCGAACTGCCTGGTTGCATGACGCGCCCACAAGCCTGCGCCATCCAGTAGCTCCCATTGAGATTGATGTCGATGACTTCGCGGAACTGTTCGGGTGTCTCACGTGTCGCCGGCACCGCGGTGCCCTTGCCGGCGTTGTTCACCAGGATGTCGACGTGGGAAAACTCGCGCATCGCAGCGTCGACCACGACCTGCGCGTCCTCGGGTCGAGCGACGTCGGCCGTGACGACCAGGGCTCGCCTACCGCGCTCCTCAACGAGTGCGCGCGTCTCATCCAATCGACCCGTACGCCGCCCGGTGAGCACGACGTCCGCTCCAGCCTCCGCGAGCGCTTTGGCGAATGCGACTCCGAGTCCCGATGACGCACCGGTTACGATCGCCACCTTGTCGTCGAGACGAAAACGGTCCAGGATGGATGTGGGCATGGGAAGTTCCTTTCGAAATCCACCTCTATCGATCAAAGGCGGATACAACTCCTATCACGGGACGCATCATCACCGCGTCCTCGATCAGACGGGTGCGACTCTGACCTCGTAGGTCGGCGAGCGATACGAACGGCCGTAGCCCGAATACGTCGCGTACATCGCCACCGTGCCAACGGACGGGTTCGCCACGGTCAGCGCACACTCTCCAAAGGGATTGGGACGACAGGCCACCAGGCGGGAACCAAAATGGATGGAGACGACGGTCGTCGGATAAATACCCTCGCCGTTCGCGATGACGCCGGTGATCTGCACGAGTGCGGGTGCCGGTGCCACGACGGCCGGCGCGACTGCGTCGAGGCTCCACGCCGCGACCGGGATCACGAACTCGGGGTCGGTCGGCGCCGAGTACCCGAAGCGATTGAAGGCCTGGGTGGTCACCCAGTACACCTGGTGATTCTTCAGTCCCTTGATGATGCAGTTCGGCTCGAAGTACACCTTCGCGCCGCAGTAGCTCGTCGTGACCCCGTCGGTGATTGCGACGCGGTAACCCAGTACCGGCGCGGCACCGCTGCTCTTGGGCGGGTGCATATACGTCCAGACCTCACCATTATGGATGTTGCCGGACACCTGTTGTGGTGGGGAAGGAGTCGTCGCCCGGCAGTTGGCGTCGCTGCGCGAGAGTGCGATGTCCCCCGCCCCGTCCACCGCGACGTAGCGGCCGGCCCCGTACGCGATTGACGTCCAAATGGCAGCAGTTGGCGTCGCCACGATGCTCAGCGTCCACTGCGAACCCGTGCTGGAGGAGATGATCGGGTCCGTCGCGGCGGTGGTCTGACCAGCCGCGACGAAGGTTCCACAGCCGTACGCGGCACCGCTAATGGCCTGGGCTGGCGAGTACTGGTGCAATGACCACACGTAGCCGTACACCGACGTCGCGACGTAGCCAGAGCCCGACGATGATCCAAAGGCAACGAAGTTCCCGTTGCCGTAGGCGACGGCGCTGAAGTGGAGTCCACCGGCTGGCGCGGGAATCGCGCCCGTCAACGGATGTCGGATGAGGCTCCAGTGCGATCCATCAAGCGACATCATCACGTCGCCCTCACCGGCGTCGACGGCAACGAACCGTCCGTCGCCGTAGGTGATCGAAGTGAAGTCGTCCTGAGGTCGCCAGAAACGACGCACCCAGGAGATCCCATCCGTGGAGGTGACGACCGTGCCAACGGAACTGACGGCCACGAAGAGTCCGTGACCGTAGGTGATACCCGTCCACTCGCCCACCAGGCTCGGGTGGCCGGCCTGTTGCGGGGTACCTGGAGGCCCAGACTGCGTCGACCACGCAACGCCATTGTCGGAAACCATTTCATTGGGGACCGCGTTCGCCGATGAAAGAGCGACGAAACGACCTGCGCCGTAGGCGGCGGTTCGCCACGAACCCAGAGGTGCCGATTGCTCATTCCACGTCGAGCCGTTCTTGGAAACCGCGAGTTGGCCGCTCGAGCTGAGGGCGATCCACTCGCCATGAAGAAAGGCCACCGAGGACCAGCCACCCGTCGGCGGCGACGCTTGCGCCAGCGTCCAGGACGCCGTAGCCGAGGCAGGGGAACCGGCGATGGGAAGAAATGCCGTGGCGACGGTGATGGACGCGATCAGCGTCGCGGAAAACCGGAACCTTTTGAAAATTGTTCGAATCATGTGCCCTCCTGAGACCCGAACGACAATTCTCACAAGTGGAATGCACAGGTCTCTCTACGTCCGCACAAGACTTCCCCAATTCAGTCGCCGTCACACAGTGAACCGTTGGCCCATCGAGCGCGGGCCGTAGTGAAACCTTCATTGGACGGGCCCAGTAGGGAACGAAGAAACACTAGGTTCGGTCAGGAACTGCGTACGGAACTGGAAACGTTCAGACGGAAATAAGGAGAGGGTGTTGTTCGTCGCCATCATCATTCTGGCCCTCATCGCTCTCGCGATTTACTGGCTTACGCGGACCTCTGAAGCCAAGCGATCGGGCGGCACTTCGCTTCGACGAACCGCCGCCAGTCACATCAATGCCAATGGCACACCAAAACGCGGTTACGCCTCAATGGACGCGGCCCAGGACGCGGCGAGGAAACAGTCAGCATCGACAAATCAATCCATGAGCGCGTACAGGTGCAGTACGTGCAAACTTTTTCACATCGGCCACGCGTAAATCGTCCCGTCACATCAAATCTAATTTTGGTGTCGGATTGGGGCAAAGGTATTCGTAGTAAAGGTGAGTGGTCGCCTGCGAGNNGGAGATACTCCGGAATGCACTATCTGTTGTCCGCCGCCGCGATGAATTGACGTGACACATCTCCGAAACGGATCGTGACGCGAAGAATCTGGGGCTTGCCTATCCGAGCTTCGTCAGCACATTGCGGGTGATTTGTTCAATCTGGGGATCGCGTTCGGCCAGTCCGTGCGCCCAATCAGTTGACCCCGACGTGAGAACGGTCGCTCCCGCTTCGTTCGTGTACGCACCCAACACCGCGTGACCGTGTCGAATCCGGTCCATGGCCGCCGGATCGCGCGTCCCAAAAACTCGAGAGGCGATGTACTCCAACTCGCTGGGCTCACCCGGCTTTGGTGGACGTGGTGCCGTCTCTCGGGTGAAGTGCTGCGTCGGGCACGTGCCGAGAATCTCGAAGGTCGCGGGTGTCCCATCTTCCCCCGTAGGGTACGGGAGCCCGTCTCGATAGGTAAACGCGCACCCATCACACTCGTAGCCAACGACGGTCGCGTTCGATCCGAGCACCTCCCCGTAGCTCAGTCCGGTGCCGTCAAAAATCCAGTGCCCCGCTCGATGCACGGTGTAGCCACCGAGTCCCGCTGTCACATTGCGACCAATACGGTGATAGCCACCACGAGTGAAGGTCACCCCCGTCATGGTGTTTTCGGGTCGACCAACGATGACGTCGGACCAAAATGTTGTCACCTCCGTCTCGCGCGCCGTGCCCATGAGCGGGTCGTCCTTAAAGAATCCCTTGTAGCCCACCATCACGTCACGTTCGCTGCCTTCAATACGGACCTGCCACAACGACGTATTTCCCGAAAAAAATGCGGCATTCCCACCTCGAGCGACGAAGCGCTCGACGGTGTAGCGCATCCCCTTGGACCAGTACTCGTCGTGACCGACGGACAAGTACAAACTCGCCTCATCCAATACTTCGGGATGTTCCTCAAGGTCGGCGTTCGTACAGACGCCGATCTCAAATCCTTCACGCTCAGCCCACGCAATGAAGGGTTGCTCCCAGTCGGGCCATCCCGCGGATCCCGCGTAGCCCGACAAATGATTCAGTTGGATATACCCCACGTGGGCGGCGTTCTGCGGATCGGGGGCACCGGTGCCAGTCACTCGACGGCCCTTACCCAATGGTTTGTGGAGATAGCCCGGCGACATTGGACGTTGCATTGCGACGTGCGTTCCACCGGTGTAGAGATTCATCCCGCCGAAGTCGTTATAGGCATTCCATGTGTTGGTAGCCAACGCGACGACGATCCGCTCCTTCGAGGTGGGTCGCACCACGAAGAAGGCGTAGTCGTGACGCACCTTGTCGCCAACCTCAATCTCCATTACCACTTCGTAATAGCCCGAACGCCACGAGGGATTGACGTCGACAACGAGTGCAACGGGCCAACCGCAACCGGTCGACGAAGCGGTCTTCGGTGTCTCGTGCTCTTCGGTCGTGACCGACGCCGAGCGAAGCACAACTTCTCGTTGACCCCCCACGCGCGCGACTTCGATGCGAACTGGTCGTGCGCCCGACGACGACATGTGAAGTCCGACTTGTTCACCCTGACGAACTGATTGCGGCCAGCAATAACCGGCGATTGTTTCTCGCGTCATAGTCCGACTGTAACTGGGACCGCACGACGCTCGGTGAGACTGGAACTCTTCGACGGACCTGGCTGAGCGGTCAGATCTAAACCCGAATGAAGGTGAGGTTTGCCCTAGCCGCAAATGCTCAAGCGCACGCGTGCCAACGCAAGCAATCTCCCCGCGACCGTCGAAGAAGATCCAGAAGTGCGCAGATACGCTCTCAAAACCAAAGTCGGGGCCTACGCGTGCGCAAAACAGCGACGAACGACCTCCGCGTCCAGGGGACTGAGCTCATTAAACAACTCGCCCATGGGATCCCACCAAATGAAATTGTGCAACTCGTCACTTTCGACCAACTCCGGGTCGCTGCCAAGAACGACGGCAAACACGGCGGCCAGATATCTGGTCGCTTCGCCATCGAACATGAATTCAGCGCGCGCGACTAACGAGACCCTGTCCGCCTGGATGGACGTCTCTTCTGCCAGTTCCCGAAGCGCCGCGTCACGAGCCGACTCACCTTCCTCCACCGTTCCTCCCGGTAGTTCCCACTGCTGTCGGCTGATATTAAATCCGAACAGCACACGTTGGCCCCATTCAACAACGACGAGAGCACAGGCGAAGGGTGAGGATTCGTCTGCATCCTCCACTGACACACCGTCGAGACGAACGAGCGAAACGAGGCTTCCGCCACGCGCGTCGAACATCGGGAGTTCTGTCATAAACAGACCGTACAGTGACCCGCGCCGACATTCTTGGGCTACGGGCCCCGCAACGAGAAAGAGCCGATCTTCCCGACGGGCTTTGACCTTGGACTTGAGAGAATCTTTCGGGCTCCCCCGCGCTGACATCCAAGGTGAACCGGCTTTCCTTGCACACCTCGTACTATCGATTGTCGATGTAGAACGGGCAAGTGCTCATCGTCCCGAGCAGAGCGTCGTGGTTCCCGATGGCGAACTCACCGTGGCGAAGGCACATGGGAAAGGTCCCGTCGCAACATCCCCCAGATTGAATAAACATGACGGACCCACCGTCGCGCACCAGGTCCGAGAGGCGCTTCGCGCCGCCGCAGTTGCAGAGACTCCCGGTGAATCCAGTGGGCCCGTCATGAGAACTTCTAGAAGAACCCCAGCGGCTTGGTGCTGTAGCTCACGAGAAGGTTCTTGGTCTGTGAGTAGTGCTCCAGCATCATCTGGTGATTCTCGCGCCCAATTCCGGAGATCTTGTAGCCACCGAAGGCTGCGCCCGCCGGGTAGAGGTGATAGCAGTTCGTCCACACGCGTCCGGCCTGAATACCGCGACCCATGCGGTACGCCAAGTTCCCGTCGCGCGTCCATACGCCCGCGCCCAATCCGTAGGGCGAGTCGTTGGCGATCTCGAGCGCCTGTGCCTCGTCCTTGAATGTCGTCACCGCCAAGACCGGTCCGAAGATCTCTTCTTGGAAGACCCGCATCTTGTTGTGACCCTTCAGCACCGTGGGCTCGAAGTAGTACCCGCCCTCGAGGTCTTCGTCCACGGAGGCGGTCCGACCACCGATCAGGACTTGCGCGCCCTCTTGCTTGCCGATCTCGACGTACGACTCGATCTTCTCCAGTTGCTGCGGCGAGACCTGCGGGCCAACCATGGTCGTGACGTCGAGGGGGTTGCCCTGGACGATCTTCTCGATGCGTGCCAAACAGCGCTCCATGAACTTGTCGTAGATCGACTCCTGAATGAGAGCCCTCGACGGACAGGTGCAGACCTCGCCCTTATTGAAGGCGTACAGCACGAGACCCTCCACCGCCTTGTCCAAGAATTCGTCGTCGGCATTCATCACGTCCGCAAAGAAGATGTTGGGTGACTTGCCGCCCAATTCGACCGTCGAAGGTATGAGATTCTCAGCTGCGTACTGCATGATCAGTCGACCGGTCGTGGTCTCGCCCGTGAAGCCAATCTTGGCAATTCGTGGACTCGTCGCCAGCGCCTTCCCGATTTCGGCCCCCGGTCCGGTGACGACATTGATGACGCCCTTGGGAACAATGCCGTCGAGTAGTTCCGCGAACTTCAGAATCGACCATGGCGTCGGCGACGCCGGCTTCAGAACGGTGCAGTTGCCCGCGGCCAAGGCCGGGGCAATCTTCCACGCCGCCATGAGGAGAGGAAAGTTGAACGGGATGATCTGACCAACGACACCGAGCGGCTCGTGAAAGTGGAACGCCACGGTGTCCTTGTCGATCTCGGTCGTGCGGCCCTCCAGCGAACGCGTGGCTCCGGCGAAGTAACGGAAGTGGTCGACGGCGAGTGGCAGGTCTGCCGCCAACGTCTCGCGTACTGGCTTTCCGTTTTCGTAGCTCTCTGCCACGGCCAACATCGTCAAGTTGGCTTCGAGCACGTCCGCGATCTTGTTGAGTACCTTCGCACGGTCGGCCAGAGACGTCTCTCCCCAGGCTTGGCGTGCGCGATGGGCCGCGTCGAGCGCCAATTCCACATCTTCTTTCGTCGAACGCGCTACCTGGCAAAAAGCCTTGCCATTCACCGGCGACACGTCGTCCATGTATTCACCCTTGACGGGAGGGACCCACTCGCCTCCAATAAAGTTCTCGTAACGCGGCTTCAGAGAAACGATGCTCCCTTCAAGTCCCGGGGCAATGAACACCTTCACGTTGTCCTCTTCAATACGCCCGGTTGACTTGTCTTCCATCAGGTCTGTCATGGCAGACTCCTATCTCACGCGTGGCGACTGCCACTGATTTTGAGTATCGCGATTGCTCGAACGACTGAATAGGGCCAAAAGACCCTTGTCACCAGTGGGCTCCGGCGTCCACGGGTTTATGGACTTCAGGTGTGGACGACCCAACGGAAGGTGTCTCCGAACAACGCGAAGGCCCAGGTTCGCCTGGGCCTTCAACTTCGTTTATGAACTACCTGGTGGCGGAGGACTGTGGTGAGTTGCAGTTACAGACTGCCGGTGCACCTTCAGTTCTCTCACGCCGCCACTTGACGATTCCCGACCCGCCCTTTCACGTCCCAGGTCGAAAAGAGCGCCCTTTCACGGCGAAACGGGAAGAGTGGAATCCGTGAAACCGATCGGACGAATTCAGTCCTCGGCGTAGCGAGCCACGGTGAAGGCGATCGTCGTTGGAACGCTCAGAGTGAATACCGCCAGCATGCAGGTCACAATGAGAAGTGACGCACCGTTCGTGTGATCTCGCACGAACGCGAACTCGATCATGGCTGCCGTCACCAGGTCGGCGAAGATTGCCCACTTGAAGACGTTGAGGAAAGTCCTGCGCGAAAAGTCCTTCAAACTCACAAGCAGCACTCCCGCGGAGAGGAGCAACAACGCTCCCGCCACGAGCAGGGCGACGGCCACGCCGAGGGGCGCCTTGCGTGGTGCGTACGACGCCATGAGAATTCCACCGATGATCACCATTGCGAGTGCGCCGGTACTCAACCAGCCAATGGGTGGATACGAACGTTCCGCACTCGGAGTCACCGGCGACGACTGATCGACACTCATTGGGTTGCCACGCGGGTCATGATGATCAATGTCGCGATCTGCATCAGGCCCGTGATGCCGGCGGTGTAGATGAATCGCTTCATGAGCCGCCCGATGAGCTCGCCGTTCGGTACCGGTTTGTTCATCTCGAACAAGACAGCGATGTTCGCAGGTTCCAAGATGCCCAGGGCAATAACCGCCATAACGCCAACGACGCAGAACGACGCGATGAGCCACGGGTGGTTCGGGCTGTGCGCGTAGAGGTTCCCCATCTTCCTCGCGATCTGAAACCCAGTCGCCAGGGTCATCATGACCACGGTCGGCATGATGATGACCATCTTGGGCATGAACCTCGCGGAGAATTCCGCACGTGCCGGAATGGATAGGCGGCCGAGTATCGGACCGAGCACGAGGCCCACAAAGAGATCAATACCGGTCCACAAGCCGCCCCCGACGACGTGACAAAAGACCAGTGCCCACTGCCAGTTCCCGGCGATTGCCAGAGTCACGAATACGACGGCCGCCGCCGATATTGGCAGACCCTTCAACGGAACCACCTGGATCTTCGGCCGCTCAAGCGGTGGCCCGTCGGTCAGCAACGACGCGACGTCCTTCACGGTATCGGTCATGCTCGCTCCCCGGAACCTGGCACCTAGATGTTGCCAATTTAACGGTTCACCGGGTTCGTCGCCAGCACTTGTTTCGGAGTGAACTCGCCTTCGTTGAAACAACGGCGCGAACTTCGGCCCTAGCTGACGTCACCTCGGCCAGCGTTAGGCTTCCGAAGTGACTCCCGCAGCGCATTTTCGAATCAAGAACGCGTCTATTGCGGGTCGGGTAATGTCGCCCGACGAAGCCGCCGAATTCATTCGACCGGGTGACAATGTCGGGATGAGCGGCTTTACGGGCGCAGGATATCCCAAAGAGGTACCCGGGGCCCTCGTGCGACGAGTCGAAGACGCCGCCACACGAGGTGACCGTTTCGCGGTGAGTGTCTGGACTGGGGCGTCGACGGCTCCCGACCTTGACGGTGCACTCGCGGCGGTCGACGCGATCACCATGCGCATGCCGTACCAGTCTGACCCGGTGAGTCGCGCCAAGATCAATGCCGGACTGCTCGACTACCTCGACATGCACCTCTCGCACGTCGCGCAGATGGTCTGGGAGGGCGCCTTCGGACACCTCGACGTTGCGGTGATAGAGGTCTCTGGCATCACTGGAGACGGTGAACTGATTCCGTCGTCCTCGGTCG
>PLZP01000102.1 GCA_003152215.1 Acidimicrobiaceae bacterium
ACGAACTTCCCTACGTCACGCTCGACGAGTGACCTCCTTTGACGCCTTGGCCGACGAGGTCGCCACTGTAGAGAGCCGTGTGGCGGAGGCGATCTTTGACGCCGTGCGAGCGCAACTGCGCAACGATGACGCCGATGAGGCGAAGGAACTCGAGCGCCGGCTTTCCAAAGTTCGTCGGAGCCTCCAGAAAGCCGAGTACCTCCTTCGAGGAGTTAGCGAGGACTAGGTCCAGTCGTTGACTTGATTGATCACCAGACGCAGGTTCACGTAGTTGCGGCCGTCGAAGCCAAACGAGATCGTCTGTTCATCCTCGAGTTCGTACCCGGTACCTTCGGCGAAGCGGGGCACCGCAGCGGCCAGGTCAGCCAGTTGGGCGGGCGAGGGCGCTCGTTTGACCTTGACGAACGCTCGACCGCCGCGAACCTCAAAGCTCTCGTAGTTCAAGAAGAAGTGCTCGATCTCGCCCACCGCGTCCTCGACCGATGAACAGATTCGCACGAGACACATGTCGTTGGCATCGATGTAGTTGCCAGCAATGATCGCGTGCTCCACGAAGTAGAGCCACTGTGTCCAGAAGGTGCCGTTTGGGGTATCGATGAGGACAACCGGCGCCGGTGACGTCTTGCCGGTGTGCAGGAGCGTCAAGACCTCAAAGGCCTCGTCCATCGTCCCAAGTCCGCCGGGGAAGATGGCGAACGCGTTGGAGGGACGCGTCATGGCGACCTTGCGGGTGAAGAAGTACTGCATCGCCACGAGCATCGTCTCGGCGTCGATGTAAGGGTTGGCGAACTGCTCGAAGGGAAGTTCGATGTTGACGCCGAGGGTGTGCCCTCGTCCCGCCCCTTTCGCGGACGCCTCCATGATTCCGGGCCCGGCGCCCGAGACAATCATCCAGTTCCGTGCAGCCATCTCCTCACCCAGTTGACGGGCCATTTCGAAGAGGGTGGCATCGATGTTGGTGCGGGCGGAGCCAAATACCGCCAGTTTGGGCACGTCGCGCCAGGCCGAGAACATTGCCGACCCTTCGACGAGTTCATTGAGTGCGTTCACGGCAACGCGCAGGTCACCAATATCGCCATCAACCGTGGCCAACTCAACGAAACGAACCAGCAGACTTCGAAGGACGTCGATCCGTTCCGGCGAGAGCGGCGACGCTCGTTGCAGGTCGGCGAGAAACGCTTCGATCAATTCATCCACGGCTACAACGTCTGGTACAGGGTGCTGCGCTGCACGAGTGGCCGATCGAGGGGTTCCACGAGCGCTTCGAGCGTGTCCACGTCCATTTCCTGGCCGTGTGTAGCTCCGGCCGCCCGCGAAATGTTCTCGTCCATCAATGTGCCACCAACGTCGTTCGCGCCCGCTTGAAGAATCCGACGAGAGCCATCGATGCCCATCTTCACCCAACTGACCTGGATGTTGTCAATCAGTGTGGCGTAGTGCAGACGTGCGACCGAGTGCATCAAAACCGCTTCGCGGAACGTCGGACCTCGCCGCGCACGACCCTTCAGAAAGATTGGCGTGGCCATGTGCACAAAGGGCAATGGCACGAACTCGGTGAAGCCACCGGTCTCCTTCTGCAGGTCACGCGTGCGTAGGAAGTGCGTCGCCCAACTGTCGACACCCTCAACGGCGCCAAACATGATCGTGATGTTTGATCGAAGCCCGACACTGTGGGCGGCACGATGGACGTCAAGCCACTGCTGAGAGTTGATCTTGTCCGGACAGAGTTCTTTACGAATCTCATCATCAAGTATTTCGGCGGCGGTACCCGGCAGCGTCTTCAGCCCGGCGTCCTTCAGTCGAGTGAGATAGCTCACGAGGTCCACCTCGGAACGTCGGGCGCCCTCAAAGACTTCAAGGGCGCTGAACGCGTGGATGTGGATCTTCGGCGAGCCAGCTCGCACGGCGGCGACGACGTCGATGTAGTAGTCGCCGTCGAATTTGGGGTGAATGCCCCCTTGCAGACAGACTTCCGTTGCGCCTTTGGCTTCGGCTTCGCGGACTCGCTCGCTGATCTCGTCCAACGTCAAAAGGTAGGGGTCGCCACGAAGGTTGAGCGACAGCGGACCCTTCGAGAATGCACAGAAGCGGCATTTGAACGTGCAGACGTTCGTGTAGTTGATGTTGCGATTGATCACGAACGTGACATCGTCACCGACGAGATCTTTTCGAAGATTGTCCGCGAGGTCAACGACCGCATTGAAGTCGGCGCCCCGGGCGTTGAAGAGAGTTGTCAGTTCCTCCCGGTCCAAGTCGTAGCCGGGCACGTAGCGCGCCAGGAGCGACGACACGGCCGTCGTTCGCGCCCGCGACGTGGGTGGGGGAGGCGGCATCTCGTCCGAACCCGACGCCCAGGTGTCATTGCGTGCGAGAAACGCCGAATCGGCGTGCGAAAGAACAAAGGGCCGCACCTTGGCGTCGAGAAAACCCGGGTCACCTGCGATGAACTCCGGGTAGACGGTCAGTCGCGGCTCGAGGTTAAATCCGCGGGCGTCGCACTCTGCGGCCAATGCCGCCAGGGCGGGCCACGCGCGCTCGGGATTGACGTGATCGGCGGTGACCGGCGAGATACCGCCGAAGTCGTCGATGCCAAAAGCCAGGAGGCGAGTCGGGTCGTCACTCAAGTTGGGCGGTGCCTGCAAGTGAATGGAGCCGGGAAGAACGAGGCGCGCCACGGCGATCGTCCAGTGGAACTCTTCGTCGGATGCCGCCGGCGCCTTGGCCATTGCGGTGCGGGGCTTGGGCAAGAAGTTCTGAATGATCACTTCTTGGACGTGGCCGAACTCCTCGTGCGACGCGGCAATGGCCTCAAGCGTGGCGAGACGTTCTTCGCGCGTCTCGCCAATGCCCACGAGAAGTCCCGTAGTGAAGGGGATACGCAGCTCGCCCGCGAAACGCAGCGTGTCCAGACGACGTTGGGGGTCCTTGTCGGGCGCCAGACGGTGCGCCGCCAGGTCGGCGAGCGACTCAAGCATCATTCCCTGCGACGCGGCGACCGTGCGCAGTTGCGCCAATTCATTGCGGTACAAGGCGCCGGCATTGGCATGTGGGAGGAGGCCCGTGCTCTCGAGCACCATTTGTGCGGCGTTGGCGACGTAGTCGACCGTTGACTGGTAGCCGCGAGCCGCGAGCCAGCGTGCGGCTTCGTCGTAGCGCAGTTCGGGACGCTCACCGAGCGTAAACAGTGCCTCGGTGCAGCCGGCGTCACGACCGGCCTGGGCGACCGCCATCACTTCATCGAGGCTCATGTACGGGGAATCCACGTGCGCGGGTGCTTGGGCAAAGGTGCAGTACCCGCATCGGTCACGACAGAGTTTGGTCAGCGGTATGAATACCTTTGGTGAGTAGGTGACGACGTAGCCATTGGCGGCGCGCGCCCTGGCGAACGCGTGGCTCGCGAGCTCTTCGAGTGGAGTGTTGAGCAGATCGCGGTGGGTGGCGCTTTCGCGCAGCGTCGTCATCGCGCCATCCTATGTCGCGAGGTTCAATTACCGTCCCGAAATTTGTACGTTGTCGCCGTCCGAACGCGACACGCCGTGACCAGTCCCGAGCACGTCGTCAACCGGCCGCAAAGGCGTTAGTTCGTGCCCTGCTGCTTCTGCGCGACCGTCTTGAGTAGATCCTCGTACGAAGCGACGAACGCAGCGACACCGTCGGTTTCCAGCTTGTCGGTCGCGGTCGCCAGGGAGACGTTCTCCGGCAGGTCATCGATTGCCGACGCCAACGCCCGAATGCTTACGTCGTTGAGCAATCTCGAGTTGGCGAAGTCGCCGTGGTCGAGGACCGCAGCCAACGTGGCGTCGGGCATAGTGTTCACCGTCTCATCGGCGACGATTGTGTCGACGTAGAGGAGATCGGGGTACGCCGGATTTTTCGTCGAGGTCGATGCCCACAGCGGACGCTGCACCTGCGCACCGGCCGCGATGAGCGCCTGGGCACGCTCAGAGGCCATGCGACGACGGTAGAGCTCGTACGCGCCCGCAGCCTGGGCATTCGCAATCTTCCCGCGAAGCGGGTCCCGATCGGGCAGCTGTGGGTCAATTAACACGTCGACGCGAGAGAGGAAGAACGATGCGACGCTACCGATCGCGGCGATGTCGCTTCGATGCGTGAGGGCGAGCTCGAGACCTTCCATCCAGGCGGTAATCACTTCGTTGTAGCGCTCCAGCGAAAAGATCAGTGTGACGTTCACGTTGATGCCGGCCCCGAGCACTTCAGTTATCGCCGGAAGACCTTCCTTCGTGCCGGGAATCTTGATCATCACGTTGGGCCGTCCAACTTCGGCCGCGAGACGCTTGGCGGCCGTCACCGTCGCGACGGTGTCGCGCGCCAGTCGTGGGGAGACTTCGAGTGAGACGTAGCCGTCGCAGTAGCGGCGAACCTTGCCGGCGAACTGGGCGATGGAGAGCGTGTGGACCTCAGAGAGCACGTCACAGGCATCGCGCACGTCGCGCACCGCAAGTTCTTCAAAGAGGACTTCGGGATCAACATCCTTCTTTCCCTCGAGCAGTTCGTCGTAGGCCGAGGAGGTGGCCAACGTCTTTTGGAAGATAGACGGATTGGACGTCACGCCGCGCGCGCCCTGCGCCACCATTCCAGCCAACGTGCCGTCGTTCAGCCAGTCTCGACGAATGTTGTCAATCCAGGGGCTCTGACCGTACTGGTCGTAGAGGTCGTTCAGTTTCGTGTGCTTTAAGTCGAACGTCATGTTTCGCCTCTTTCTGGTCAAAAAACCGAGTGCTAAAAAGCTCATTTTTCATCACCGAGAACGTCGTGCACGTGTGCCACCACCGTAGTGGCCGTCATGTTGAAGTAGTCGAGGACGTACGCGCTCGGAGCCGAGAGACCAAAGGAATCGATGCCAATGGCTTCATCGACGTACTTGGTCCAGCCGAGCGTGGCACCTGCTTCGAGCGACACCGAGGGGATCGATCGGCGAAGGACGCCGTTTCGATAATCGAGCGGTTGCGCGTCAAAGCAGCGCCAACATGGAAGTGCGACCACTCTGGTCACGATGTTCTGCTTCGCCAACTCATCACACGCGCTCAGGCACACACCAACCTCTGACCCGGTGGCGACCAGCGTGAAGACCGCATGGTCCGCCTCACGCACGACGTAGCCACCCCGTCGGGCACCGAGCGCGGACGCCTTCGCGTCCTCAATCGAGAACACGGGCATGTCCTGGCGCGACAGCACCATGGCGGTCGGCATCGGCTCCTTCGCACTGAGGAACTCCTCAACCAAGTCGAGCGTCTCATTCGCGTCGGACGGGCGTACGACATGGAGGTTGGGCATTGCCCGTAGCGACATGAGATGTTCAACGGGCTCGTGCGTCGGCCCGTCTTCGCCGACGCCCACGGAGTCGTGCGTGTACACGAACATCACGCCCGCTTCGCTCAGCGCCGCGAGTCGCACGGCCGGACGGGCGTAGTCACTGAAGACGAAGAACGTCGAGCCGAGTGGACGTAGGCCCCCGTGGCAGGCCTGTCCGGTCAAGTTTGCGCTCATGGCGAACTCGCGAATGCCGTAGTGGAACTGTCGCCCACCTGGATTCGTCGCGCTCTGTACTGACAACTGTGAGAGCGTCATACCCGTATTGTCAGTCAAGTCGGCTGAACCGGCGGTTATACCCGGCGTCTGGGCCGCGTAGGTGTCCATGGCGCGCTGCATGGCCTTGCGAGTTGCGACCTTCGTGCCTGCCTCAAACAACTCGGCCGTGGTCGTGATGGTTGCCGCACCATCGTTGTCCAACTGTTCGAGCAGCCTGACGCCCTTGGCACCGGCCGCACTGACGCGGGCCTCCCACGCAACGCGTGCCTGTCGCTGTTCGTTCATTGTCTCGAGCACCTGGCTCGGTACGTCGGAGTCGAAAAGAAACGGCTCGTCCGCTACGCCGAGAATGGCCTTGGCTGCACTGATGGCCGCGGCACTGAACGGGGAGCCGTGCGCCTCGCGAGTGTCCATCATTTCGGGCGAGGGGAAACCAATGTGCGATCGCACGACGATCAACGTCGGGCGCGACGTCTCGGCGACCGCTTCGCGCATCGCCGCTTCGAGGGCGTCAAGGTCGTTCGCCCTTTCGCCCACGTCAATCACCTGCCAGCCGTACGCCGCGAATCGCTCTACCGGGTCGTCGTGATACGCGAGTTCGGTCGGGCCGTCAATCGTGATGTGGTTGTTGTCGTAGAAGATGGTGAGGTGGTCAAGTCCGAGTGAACCGGCCAGTGATGCGGCCTCGTGGCTCACGCCCTCTTCAAAGCAGCCGTCGCCGGCTATCACCCACGTGCGGTGGTCAACGAGGTCACTACCGTAGTCATTGCGAAGGATTCGCTCCGCGATCGCCATACCCACGCCGTTGGCAATACCTTGACCGAGCGGACCGGTCGTCACCTCGACCGTGGGGGCGACGCCGCGCTCGGGGTGACCCGGCGTGCGCGAATGGGGTTGACGGAACGCACGCAGGTCATCAACCGTCAAGTCGTAACCAAACTCGTGGGCGAGCGCGTACTGCAAGATGCAACAGTGTCCATTGCTCAAAATGAATCGGTCGCGGTCGCTCCAAAGAGGGTCGGTAGGGTCGTGTCGCATGACGCGACCCCAGAGCGTGACGCCGAGTGGTGCGAGTGCCATTGCGGTGCCGCTGTGACCGGACTTCGCCGCCGCGGGGGCGTCCATGGCCACCGCGGAGATTTCGCGAATGACCTTTCCTTCGAGTTCGGTCGCTCCGTGGAACATGTTGTCAGCCATGGCTATGAGAGTAGTGAATTGGCACGCGCGAACGAGCGAAGTGTTGCCGGTATCCTCTGGCAATGGCCCTGCAAGTTCCGCCCAACTGTGACCTGACGCTCGGTCTCACCTGTGTCGAAAAGGGCAACGATTACTCGACCGTCTGGCGAATGCGCGTCGACGAGCGATTCCTCAACCCCGCCGGTCTCGTCCAAGGCGGATTTCTTTCCGCGATGATGGACTCCGCCATGGGCGCGTCCGCGGTACTGAGTGTCGCGGGGCGAAAGGTGTTCGTTGCGAACACCGAAATGAAGTCGTCGTTCCTTCGGCCCGTGCGAGCGGGCGCGCAACTCACCTGCACCGCAACGGTCTTGAAGCCCGGATCGGTGGTGGCCTTTCTCGGCGCTGAAATCGTCGACGAAGAGCAGAATCTCGTCGCGACCGGCAGCTCCACCTACCTCATTAAGGAACGCCAAGGATAAGGTGTAGTCATGAAAAAGGCGGCGTGGCGCAAGATTGTTCGTGGGTCGACCATCCAGCGCGACCTCGAGGAGATCAAGGATCTCGCGGTTCAGTACATCAAGGAAGAGACCGTTCAGCCGTTGAAGGATCTGGGTCGTTTCGTGGCGTGGGGTTCGGCTGGCAGCCTATTGGTGGGCTCTGGGGTGGCATTGATGCTGCTCGGTGTGCTGCGCTTCCTCCAGGAGCAGTTTCGAGTGCTCGACGGCACGCTTTCCTGGCTGCCGTATCTAATCGTCGTGGTGCTGGCCGCCCTGGTCGTGGTCATTACTTTCTGGCGAATCGTGAGCGGCACCGCGAAGAGGCGACTCAAGGACACCAAGTGAAGTCAACGGTACGCGTGCAGTCAGAGACCCGCCGCAAACTCGAGTCGTCCGTACGCGCGCTCCTGCCGAGCGAGAGCGAGCTCAACGAATTGGCGCCGTCAAAGAACACCACGGTCTCCGTCGTGGGTGTTGGGGGCATCATGACCGGCTACGTGTGGGGACGTTATCGAGGTCGCCAGATTCGTAAGCGTCACAAGAAATGATGCTGCGCCGACTCTTCAGCGTGGCGACCGCGAGCGCACTGGCGAAGGCGTGGGAGACCAAGTCCAAGAAGTGGCTCGGTGTTGCCGGAGCGCTCGTACTCTTTCGATTCCTCGATTCGCGGGCCGCGCGCAAACCGGCATCGAAGAAGTCCGCCACGTGAGTGCCGCCGAACTGAAACTCGGCGAGCGGGTGATGTTGATTGACGCGAAGGATCGCCACTACCTGATCACACTGCGCGCCGACGCCGAGTTCCATACCCACGCTGGCATTGTCCAGCACAACGACGTTATCGGCTCCCTCGAGGGCTCACTGATTCGTGGAAGCACGGAGCGCAGTTTCCTGGTCCTTCGCCCGACACTTTCTGACGTCGTCTTGAAGATGCCCCGCGGGGCGCAGGTGATCTATCCCAAGGACCTCGGCACGATTCTGATGCAGGCGGACATTGGACCGGGGATGCGTGTCCTCGAAGCCGGCGTCGGCTCGGGCGCACTTTCGATGACGCTGCTGCGCGCCGGGGCGCTCATCACGGGCTACGAGCTACGCGAGGACTTCGCCCAGCAGGCAATCAAGAACGTCCACGACATGCTGGGCACCGACGTCCCCTACGACGTCCAAATTCGCGACGTCACCCACGGCATCGATGAGGTTGACCTCGATCGAATCGTGCTCGACATGCCCGAACCGTGGGACGTGGTCAAGCACGCCGAAGGCGCGCTGCGACCCGGGGGGATACTCCTCTGCTATCTGCCCACGATCAATCAGACCCAGCTCCTGCGTGAGACACTGCGCCAACATTCATTCGGTCTCGAAGAGACAGTGGAGATTCTGCGCCGCACGTGGCATATTGACGGACGTTCCGTACGGCCGGATCACCGCATGGTGGCCCACACCGGGTTCCTCACCTCGGCGCGACGTCTCGTACGACGCCTAGAGGGTGATTAGTCGTTCTCGATGAAGATGCATTCGCCCGGGCACTCTTCAGAGGCCTCGGTGACCGCGTCTTCCATACCTGCGGGTACGACCGCGACACCATCGGCGCCTCCGGGAGCACTCTTCACGTCCACACCCTCTTTCACGTAGGCGAGGCCGTCGTCGAGCAGCGTGAACACCGAGGGGCAAATCTCTTCGCAGAGACCATCTCCCGTGCACAGATCCTGGTCGATCCAAACCTTCATTAACTAGCCCTCCGTGGTGCGATGTGTCTAGTAACACTAGCGGGGGAGTCAGAATCCCTGTGACTTCCACTGGTGCGCCTCGCTCACCTAGGGTGAAGTTATGGACCGTTCCACGCCATTCGGTGAAGACGACAACTCGGAGAACGACGACCAGATTGTCGTCTCCTCTCCTCGCGATTCGACGCTCGGCGACGTCGAACACGCCACCCGTCGAATTGAGATGCTGGAAGAGAAGTTGCTCGAGGCGAGGGGTCAACTCGCCCAGAGTCGTTCGAACAACGAGAAGCTCACGATCACCATCCAACAGACGCGTGACCAGATCGCAGCGCTGCGTGACGAGGTCGAAAAACTAACCCAGCCACCCGCGGTCTACGGCACGTTCATTGACTTCAACGAGGACGGCACCGTCGACATCTTCGCGTCGGGTCGCAAAATGCGTGTCGCGCTGCACCCCGGCCTCGACCCCGGTCAGATTGATCGCGGCAACGAAGTGGTCTTGAACGAATCCTTCACCGTCATTGGCGTGCGAGAGTCCGATGGCCAGGGCGAAGTCGTGACCGTAAAAGAAGTGCTCGACGAGCGCCGCGTCCTCGTCTACGGGCGCGCTGACGAGGAACGTGTCGTGGACCTCGCCGACTCGCTGTCCGACGTCAAACTTCGAAGTGGCGACGCGCTCCTACTCGACCTGAGGTCCAATCTGCTCGTCGAGAAGTTGCTGCGCCAAGAGGCCGAGGAACTTATTCTCGAAGAGGTTCCCGATATCACCTACGCCGACGTCGGGGGATTGGACGAGCAGATCGAAGCAATCACCGACGCCGTTGAGTTGCCGTACCTGCACCGTGCGCTCTTCAACGACTACGACTTGCCGGCGCCTAAGGGCATCTTGCTCTACGGGCCGCCAGGATGTGGCAAGACACTCATCGCGAAGGCCGTGGCGAACTCGCTCAGCCAAAAGGTGGCGGAGCTGACCGGCAATCGAAACGTGCGCTCGTACTTCTTGAACATCAAGGGTCCCGAGTTGCTCAATAAGTACGTCGGCGAGACCGAGCGACAGATTCGCGTGGTGTTCCAGCGCGCCCGGGAGAAAGCCGAAGAGGGGGTGCCCGTCATCATCTTCTTCGACGAGATGGACTCACTCTTTCGAACTCGTGGCACGGGCATCAGCTCAGATATGGAGTCAACGATCGTGCCGCAGCTGCTGGCTGAAATTGACGGCGTTGAATCCTTGCGCGACGTGATCGTCATTGGCGCCACGAACCGCGAAGACCTCATCGACCCCGCAATTCTTCGCCCGGGCCGCCTGGACGTGAAGATCAAGATCGAGCGACCCGACGAGAACGCCGCGGCGCAGATCTTCTCGCGCTACCTGCACGCGGAACTTCCAATCGCCGACGCGTCGATTCGCGACCTCGGCGGGGGAGACCGCGCCAAGGCCATTCGCGTGATGATCGAGGAGACCGTCGCGGACATGTACCGCATTCACGACGAGAACCGCTTCCTGGAGGTGACCTACCAGGGTGGGGACAAGGAGGTCCTCTACTTCAAGGACTTCGCGAGCGGCGCCATGATCGAGAACATCGTGCGTCGCGCGAAGAAGCTCGCGGTGAAGCGCGAGATTGCCGGCAAGGGGCGAGGACTCACCGGTGACGACCTCATCGAGTCCATCCGCCAGGAGTACCGCGAGAACGAAGACCTTCCCAACACCACCAACCCCGACGACTGGGCTCGCGTGTCGGGAAAGAAGGGCGAGAGGATTATCTTCATTCGAACGCTCGTGAATCGCGAGGAGACCGACGTCAAGGGCGGTCGCTCGATTCAACACGTCGGCACCGGCCAGTATCTCTAGGGCGATGTCCGTCGCAAAGGTCCTCGGGATCGAGACCGAGTACGGCATTGCGGGTGGCCCCGAGTTCGATCAGATTGTTGCGTCGAGCATCATTGTCAATGCCTACGCCCAACAGGGCCGTACCCGGATCAATTGGGACTTCGAGGGCGAGACCCCCGACATGGACGCGCGAGGGCTTCCCGACCTCACCTCGTACGCCCCGATCGTCGAGACCCACCTCGCCAATACGGTGTTGACGAACGGCGCGCGTCTCTACGTTGACCACGCCCATCCGGAGTACTCGTCACCAGAGTGTCGCACGCCGCTTGAGGTAACGCTCTACGACGTCGCCGGCGAAGAGGTGATGCGCCGAGCGTTACTCGTGGCGAACGAGATGCTCGAACCGCATCAGGCCATCACGCTGTACAAGAACAACTCCGACGGCAAAGGGAACTCCTACGGTACGCACGAGAACTACCTCGTCGCGCGCGAAGTCGAGTTCACGCAGGTCGTGCGGGCAATGGTGCCGCACTTTGTCTCACGACAGATCATCGTGGGCGCCGGCAAAGTTGGCGCCGAAACCGAACCCGGTATGGTGAGCGAACCGGCCTTTCAACTCAGCTCACGCGCGGAATTCTTTGAAGAAGTCGTCGGTCTCGAGACCACACTGAAGCGTCCCATCATCAACACCCGCGACGAGCCGCACAGTGACGCCGAGCGATTTCGTCGCCTGCACGTGATTATTGGCGACGCCAACATGAGCCAAGTAGCAACTTTCGTAAAACTCGGCTCCACGGCACTGTTGCTCGCAGCCCTCGAGGACGGCGGACTCGCCGGATTCCCGAGCATGCCGCGTTTCCCCGTCGCCGCCGTGCGCGCGTTCGCACTCGATACGACATTGCAACACGCGGTCGCGTGCGAGGATGAGCGCACCCGTACGGCCTGGGACTATCAAGACGAACTGTGGACGTTGGCCAATGACTTCGTGGATCGCCGTGGCGCAGGGGCGGTGGGGACGCCCAGCGAGGTGCAAACGATCTTGATCCAATGGCGCGAAATGCTCGACGGTGTTCGTGACGATCACCAAGCAGTGGCCGACCGAGTCGACTGGGTCGCCAAGCTTCGCTTGGTCAACGGCTACCAGGAGCGTCACGAACTCGCGAACGGTGACGCCCGACTCCGAGCAATCGACTTGCAATATCACGATTTGCGAGCCGAACGCTCGCTGTCACAGCGCGTTGGTCTGCGCCAATTGCACACGGAGGCCGAAGTTCGTGAAGCGGTTCACAACCCACCCGAGAGCACGCGGGCCTACTTTCGTGGCCAGTGCGTCGCTCGATATCCCGACGAGATCGTGGCCGCCAACTGGGATTCGGTCGTCTTCGATCTCGGTGAAGGACCACTGCAGCGCGTGCCGATGTTGGATCCGCTGAGGGGTACCAAAGAACTCACCGAAGAGTTGCTAGAAACGAGTGCGACGGCACAAGCGCTTCTCGAAGCACTAGACAGGTAGAACAACTGTATGACTGAACAAGAGCGAATCCAAAAACAGCGCACCGAGCGCACGAGCGAGACGGCTCCCGAGGTGTCGGTCGACGCCACGAAGGGTGACCAATTAAAGGCCGACCTCGACGACCTGCTCGACGAGATCGACGAAGTGCTGGAAGAGAACGCCGAGGAGTTCGTTCGCAACTACGTCCAAAAGGGCGGCGAGTAAATGGGCTTGCCGCTGTTCAGCGCCTCGGACGATCCGGGGCCCTCGTTCTTCCACTTCGCTCAGAGCGCGGGCCTGACGTCGCCCACGAGTTCGGGCACGGCGCTGTCGCCACACGCCACGACCGTCATCGCCGTTCGCTACGACGAGGGCGTCGTCATGGTGGGGGACCGTCAAGCGACTGGCAACTACATCGCGAGTCGCGACGTGCGCAAGATCGAACCGGCCGACCGCTTCACCGCGCTGGCCATCTCGGGAACGGCGGCGCGCGGTATTGAATTCATTCGTATGGCTCAACTCTCGTTCGAGCACTACGAAAAGATGACCGACACGGCACTCAGCCTCGAGGGCAAAGCGAACTACCTCTCGCCAATCATCCAACGCAACAACCTCACGTCGCCCCTTCTTGTGCTGCCGCTGCTCGCGGGGTGGGACTCGAGCCACCAGACCGGACGGATCTTCGAGTACGACGGTGCCGGAGGGTGCTACGAGCGACTCGACTTCGCAACGATCGGTTCGGGCACTCCCTTCGCGGAGAACACCTTGCGACTTGGTTTTAGTGCGGGCCTTGATCGCGACGCCGCGCTCACCTTGGGGGCGCTCGCCATCTACGAAGCCGGGGACAATGACCCAAGCACCGGAGGCCCGGATTTTGTCCGCAACATTTTTCCCATGATGGTCACCATCTCGAGCGAAGGATTTCAAGAGCTCGCGAACGAGGACGTGGGGGAGCGCTTCCGCGTCATCAACGAACGTCGCACGCAGTCCGGCGGTGTTGCGGGCGGGTCGCTGCGATGAGCAACTACTTCTACGTTGCTCCCGAGCAACTCATCCGTGACCGAGCCGAATTTGCCCAGAAGGGCATCGCTCGGGGTCGATCGATTGTCGGTGCCATCTACGAGACCGGCGTGGTCATGGTCGCGGAAAACCCCTCCGCCTCCCTCTTCAAGATCTCCGAGGTCTATGACCGAATTGCCTTCGCCGGGGTGGGCAAATACAACGAATTCGATCGACTACGCGAGGCCGGCATCCGTTGGGCCGACGGTACCGGATTTACCTATTCGAGGGGCGATGTCGACGCGCGGGCCCTGGCGAACTACTACGCCCAGCACCTCGGCGACATGTTCACCGAGGGCCAAAAGCCGTTGGAGGTGGAGATCCTCGTCGCTCAACTGGGCAATCGCATCCGGCCCACGAAGCTCTACCGAATTGCCTACGAGGGGACGATCTCCGACGAACCGCGATTCGCGGTCCTCGGTGGCGATGCCGAGACGATTAAGGCCCGTTTTGCGGCGTCCGAGGACTCGCTCGAGCCGTTGACGACGACGTTGAAGAACGCGGTTGCCGCCTTGGCGGGTCCGGACCGGACGATTGATGTGGGCGACCTCGAGGTGGGTATCCTCGAGGACCGTGGCGATCGACGCACGTTCCTTCGACTGCACGACGACCAAGTGAGCGAGCTCCTTCGCTGAGGAATCGGCAAAGGTCACGTCATGCTGCGACGCATCTATGGCATCGAGACTGAGTATGGAATTACTTTCTCGCTGCGTGGGCAGCGACGACTAAGCCCCGACGAGGTCTCTCGCTTCCTCTTTCGAAAGGTTGTCGCCTGGGGGCGATCGAGCAACGTTTTCTTGGAGAACGGCAGTCGCCTGTACCTCGACGTCGGAAGTCACCCCGAATACGCCACCGCCGAGTGTGACTCACTGATTGACGCCGTGGCCCAGGACAAAGCCGGTGAGTCAATTCTGCGCGAGCTGGTTGAGTACGCGCAGGGTCAACTGAGCGATGAAGGGATTCGCGGCGACATCTACCTCTTCAAGAACAACACTGATTCGACGGGCAACTCCTACGGCTGCCACGAGAACTACTGCATTGAGCGCATTGATGACTTAACTCGGCTCGAACAGGTGTTCATTCCCTACCTGATCAGTCGTCAAATCTTCACCGGTGCCGGCAAGGTCGTGACCAACGCGAAGGGCACGCAGTACTCAATGAGCCAGCGCGCGGAACATATCTGGGAAGCCATCTCCTCTGCGACCACGAGGTCGCGACCAATCATCAATACCCGCGACGAACCCCATGCCGATCCCGAGAAGTATCGACGACTCCACGTCATCGTGGGCGATTCGAACATGAGTGAGTTCGCGACGTATCTCAAACTTGGTACCGCGGCGGTCGTGCTGGCGATGATCGAGGACCGCAATACGGTGCTGCGCGACTACAACATGGCATCGCCCATCAACGCGTTGCGCGACATCTCCTACGACCTCTGGAGCAAAGAGCCGGTCAAGCTGAGCAACGGACGCGACCTGACCGCCCTGGAAATACAGGACGACCTCTGTGAACGCGCCGAAATGTTCCTCCAAAATCACGCGCTGCCCGCTGACCAGGTGCACGCCGTCACACTCTGGCGCGAAGTTATCGAACAGTACCGCAACGATCCAATGGGCCTCGCGGACCGAGTCGACTGGATTGCGAAACTACAGATCATTGAGCGCGAACGCGAGCGTTCGGGCGTCGAGTTGAGTGATCCGAAGATTGCGTTAATCGATTTGCTCTATCACGACACGAGTTTCGAGCGAGGTCTCTACTACCGACGCCAGGCCCGTGGTCACTACCAACGGATGGTGAGCGATGAAGAGGTGGCGACCGCAACGCACACGCCACCGCCCACCACGAGGGCGCACATGCGCGGCACGTTCATCAAGGCGGCCAAGGAGTGGCGGCGCGACTACACCGTGGACTGGGTGCACCTCAAACTCAACGACGAAATGCAGCGCACCGTGTTACTGAAGGATCCGTTCAAGAGCACCGATGATCGCTTCCAGAAGCTCCTTCTCTCCTTAGAGCGGCACGGGTGACGCGACTAAACTCCCAGAGTGCCTGACGAGACCCCCATGGAACCGGTGGGCCTCTTGACGAGCGAACCGCCTTTGCCGCCCGAAACGCCTCCCGCGGTCAAAAAGCCTCGACACCGTGCCCTCATCGAGTGGACGGCCATCATCGTCGTTGCCGTGCTGGTGTCATTTCTTCTACGCACGTTCGCGTTCCAGACGTTCTACATTCCGTCAGGCTCGATGGAACCGACCCTGCAGATTGGCGACCGCATCATCGTCAACAAACTCAGTGTCACCTTTGGCACGATCAATATCGGCGACATCGTTGTCTTTAAGGCACCGCCGGCCGAAAACTGCGGGGATCCCGTGACCGACCTCGTCAAGCGCGTCATTGGTCTACCCGGTGACCACCTGACATCCAAGGGCAACACGATCTACGTGAACGGCCACGTCCTCCCCGAGAAATGGCCGCACACCGAGCCGTTGGGCCAGGCAATCGGTCACGTCACCGTGCCGAAGAACTCCTATTTCATGATGGGTGACAACCACTCGGACTCCTGTGACAGTCGAATGTGGGGGACCGTGCCTCGAAGCGACATCATTGGCAAGGCCTTCGTGAGAATCTGGCCACTTTCCCGCATCGGGTTTATCTAATACCCGCCCTACAATGGTCTGATGTTCCTCAGTCCCGTCAAGATCTTGGTGATTGTGGCAGTGGCTCTGCTCTTGATGGGTCCCGACAAACTTCCCGAGGTGGCGCATCGTCTGGGCTCGAGTTGGCGCGCCCTCAAGCGAATTCAAGAACGCGTAGAGTCCGAAGTCCGTGAGGCGATTCCCGATCTTCCGAGCACCGGGGACATCGCTCGCATCGTTCGCAGCCCCATCAATCTGTTGAATCAACTCTCCGATCAGGTCGACGCTCGCGAAGCCGCCGACAAGAAGAAGGGGGCGCCAGTCGACACTGCCGCGCCTGAAACTCCTCCACTCATCACTCCCGCGAACCGGCCCGCCGTCGTGCGGACGGAGAGTCCTTCACTGCCTCCCGATCCGTCGCTGAACTAGGTAGAGCGTGTCGCGTTTTTCGAAAGCACAGTCTGGCATGACGCTGGCCGAACATCTGGCAGAAGTCCGCCACCGATTCCTCGTCTGCGCCATTACCGTGTCGCTGCTCGGCGTACTGGCGTTCCTCTTCTATCCCCACATCCTTCACTTCCTCCAAGAGCCGTACTGCGCCGCACGAAGCGCCGCGCATAAAGGCTGTCAGTTCCTGGTGACCAACCCCCTCGATGGCCTCTCCCTGCGCATCAAGATCGGATTCTTCGGAGGACTTCTTGCCGGTTCGCCCGTGCTCTTCTGGCAACTCTGGCGTTTCATCACGCCGGGACTGAAGGCTCGCGAACGCAAGTATGTGATTCCTTTCGTGGCGAGTTCGGTCATCTTTTTCGTAGCCGGCATGGCCGTGGCGTACTTCAGTTTCGCCCACGCCATTCAGTTCCTCGAATCCATCGGTGGCAAAACACTGTTGACGGAGTACAACCCGAATCAGTACCTCACTTTGTTCCTGTTGATGATGTTCATCTTTGGCGTCACCTTCGAGTTCCCCGTTGTCCTCGTCGCCTTGGAGCTCGTGGGCGTCGTGACGCCAAAGCAGTTACTGCACTACTGGCGCTACGCACTCATCGCCATCACCATCGCGGCGGCAGTCTTCACGCCGAGCGGCGACCCGCTCTCGATGATGGCGCTTGCGCTGCCGCTCACCGTCTTCTACTTCGTGGCCATCGGCGTCGGCAAGTTGCTCAAGAAGTGACCGATGGCGACTACCGGCGGCGCTTTCTAAGCAACCTCGCCTTTGGATTGGACCGTTTCCAAGTCGAGGCGATTGACGCCGTCGATGAACACGTCAACGTGTTGGTGAGTGCGCCGACGGGCTCGGGCAAGACACTTATTGCGAACTACGCAATCGGGCGGATCCTCGAACGATCAGAACGTGCCTTCTACACCACACCCTTGAAGGCCCTCTCGAATCAGAAGTACAGCGAACTGTGCGCCCTCTACGGCGAGCGACGAGTGGGACTGCTCACGGGTGACATCTCGCTCAACGCACATGCCGACGTCATTGTCATGACGACCGAAGTCCTTCGTAACATGCTCCTCACGGAGTCTGACCAACTGCGAACACTTGGCCTCGTGGTACTCGACGAAGTTCACTACCTCCAGGATCCCTTTCGCGGCGGCGTGTGGGAGGAGGTCATCATTCTCACGCCCGCGGCGGTGCGATTCGTCGCGTTGTCGGCGACCATCGGCAACGCCGATTTCATTGGCGAGTGGTTCGCCGAGGTTCGTGGCCCGACGGCGATCGTGGTGGAGAAGGATCGGCCGATTCAGCTGCACAACCACCTAGCTGTCGTCCGTCGAGGACAGACCGGTGCCGACATCGTCGATCTACTCGACGGACCACGCCTCTCCGACGAAGTGCGGCGAATCGACAATCAGATGAAGGCCACGCGCAAGTTCCGCCCCGGTCCGAGGTGGAAGGGTCCGCACTCGAGTGCGCCGCCGCAACCGTTTCGCGCACCTCGTCGCAGTGAACTGCTCATGGCGCTCGAACGAGAAGACCTGCTGCCCGTCATCGTCTTTATTTTCTCTCGGGCCGCGTGCGACGACGCGGCCAATCAGTGCCGCCGCGACGGTCTCATGTTTACAACGCCCGACGAGCGTCGTGAAATCGAAGCCATCGCGCAGGCGCGTCTGGTTGGTTTCAGCGACGAAGACCTGAAGGCCCTCGAGTTCGCCGACTTTATCGACTGTGTCCGTCGCGGCCTGGCAATGCATCACGCCGGAATGGTGCCGGCCTTTCGAGAGATTGTCGAAGCTTGCTTTGAACTCAATCTCCTCGCCGTCGTCTTCGCGACCGAAACTTTGGCGCTCGGCGTCAACATGCCGGCGCGCTCGGTCGCGCTCGAAAAGTTCTCGAAGTACTCCGACGCCGGGCGAAAATTTCTTACCAGTGCGGAGTTCTCCCAAATGACGGGACGGGCAGGTCGTCGTGGACTCGACGACGAAGGACACGCCATCGTGTGCTTCGCGACCGAAGTGGCTCTTTCTGACGTGGGTCGCGTAGCCATCGCGCCGCCGTCAGATCTTCACTCGTCCTTTCGGCCCACCTATAACTTCACGGCGAACCTGATTAATCACTTCGAGTACGAGACGGCGCTCGAGGTCGTGCAGCGCTCCTTCGCACAGTTCGAGACCGACCATCGCCCAGCGGGCAACAAGCGCCCGCTCGGCGATCAGATGGTCGCACGTCATCACGTCCTCGAGGAGCTCGGCTATGCCGACGAGTGGCGTCTCACTTCACAGGGCCAGTTACTGCGATCGATCTATCACGAGTGTGACCTTCTCATCGCCGAATCAATCACCGCGGGCGTGTTCGAAGGCCTCGAACCGGCCCAACTGGCCGGACTCTTGTCCTGCTTTGTGTTTGAATCGAAGCGAGCCAGTCGACTACCCAACGCGTCGCGACAGGTCACGACGAAGAAGAAACGTGTTCTGAACGACCGACTCGGCAATCAACGCAGGGGAAGTCTCAACGATCGCATGGCCGAGATTACGTTGGCCTCGCTCGCCATCCAGGAGATCGAGAATCGCTTTAAGGTGCCCAACGCCAAAGAGCCCGACGGAAAATTCGCCACGACCATCGCCGCCTGGGCCCGGGGAGCGTCGCTCGGCACGGTGCTGGACCTGGCCGATGTAGAGATCGGGCAGACCTCGCCCGGCGATTTCGTGCGTAACGCTAAGCAGGTGGCTGATCTTTGTGAGCAATTGGCGCGAATGAGCGACCTGACGAGTGTCGCCCACGTCGCGGGGGAGGCCCGTGACGCCGTCCTACGAAGTGTCGTTGCCGGCTCGTCGAGTGTCCACCCGCGCACCTGATTTCGCCCCTAACCTCGATACTCCATGCATTCTTACGTCGCCGAAGAGTTCACCGACACCGAAATCGCGGTTTTGCGACGGTACTTCACGAACCTCGAGGGACCCGTTTTTGCGCTGGTGAACCTGCCCGAGGTCGTCAAGGGGGCACTGTTCGCGCGCTATTCGCGATCGTCCAAGAGCCTGCGGCGACTGTTCCTCGACGAGTTCGTTGGCGACCTCGATCTGACGGGTGATGCGACCATCGATGCGACCGTGGGCCTCGACCGCGCCGACGAGCTCTACCAGCGAATCTTCTATGAGTACGGAGACGACTCGGTGGCGCAACTCGGCGGCGTCCACTTGGCCTGCGAACAGGCCAGCAATCTGCTGACCAAAGTCCTCGAGTGGGGCCGCTTGATGAGTTACCTCGAGCAGTCAACGCGTTATCTCGGTTACGACAAGCGACTGGGTAACGGTCACTATCGCTTCTATCGCGACCATGACGTGCTCGAGTCACGCTTCGGTGCGCGCTACGTGGGTGAGATGGATCGGATGTTTGACACCTACGCCGACCTGCTGCCGGTCTTGACGGAGTGGCTGGGCAAGAAATATCCCAAGACCGCCGACGACACGGACTTCGTGTACCGCCAGGCGATCCGAGCCAAGGCGCTCGACGCCACGCGCGGACTGCTGCCGGCCAGCGCACTTTCCAACCTCGGCATTTACGCCTCGGGTCAGGCCTACGAGTCACTTCTCTTGCATATGCGGGCGCACCCCCTGCCCGAAGTACGGACCTACGCGCAACTGATGCTCGACGAATTGGTGAAGGTCATTCCCTCGTTTTTGCGCCGCGTGAACGTGCCCGCGCGTGGCGTCGCGTGGTCGACGTACATGTCGAACACCAAGAGCGCGACGCGCGATCTCTTGGACTCGATGTGGACGAAGCTCGAAGAGGACGAGCCAGTCGAGCAGGTCCGTCTCGTCGCGTACGACCCCGAGGGTGAGACCCGGGTCCTCGAAGCGATCATCTTTGGCAACTCCACGATGTCGCACGATGAAGCTCGGCTTCGCGTGAACTCGATGCCGCCCGATGATCGTGCTGCACTCATGTCGACGTACGTCGGTGACCGCAAGAATCGACGTCACCGTCCCGGTCGGGCATTTGAACGCACCGACTACCGATTCGAGCTCGTGACCGACTACGGAGCGTTTCGCGATCTGCAACGCCATCGTTTACTCACCATCGAGTGGCAACCACTCACGACCGACCTCGGTTTCGACGTACCCGAGGTCATTCGAGAGGCCGGTCTCGCCGAGCGCTACGAGGATTCACTGTTGCGTTCTGCCGACCTCTACTACGACATGCGCGAGGAGTTCCCCGAGCAGGCCCAATATTGCGTGGCCCTGGCCTTTCGGATTCGCTACGTGATGCAAATGAACGCCCGAGAGGCCATGCACCTGATTGAGCTTCGATCCGGTCCCCAGGGTCATCCCAATTACCGTCGAGTGGCCCAGGAGATGGCTCGGCTCATCCGAGACGTCGCAGGCCACGATGCCATTGCCGACGCCATGAAATATGTTGATTTCTCCGATACCGACCTCGAACGCCTCGAAGCCGAACGCAACGCAGAGAGAAATAGGCTGAATCGTTAGTATTTAACATCTTTAGCCATTGTTTATTCGGAATGGCGTCACTTGCCCTCTAAAAGGCTCTACACTTCCAGCGCTACAGAAGAGGAATTTATGGCAAGTGACGGAAATAAAGATGAGGTATTTGACGAGGAAGAGCTCGCCGAAGGCTTTGACGAAGAGATTATTGGTGAAGAAGATCTAGAGGATGTAGATGCAGAGGACGTCGAAGATGTAGGGGACGTCGTCGACGTCGAAACCGAGGATGTCGTCGATGTTGTGGACGTCGAGGACGTCGAGGATGACGACGTCGTGGCCGCCGTTGTGGTGGTCGAGGATGACGACGTCGTGGACGACGCGGACATCGAATTGGCGCTTGATGAGGTGCTGGCCGAGACCATTCGACGCACGTCAACGCCCGAGGACGACGAAGAGGTTCCCGGCGAGGTCGACACGCTGGTCGACCCGGCGGAGGCGATTCTGCCTAAGCAGGATGACGAGTTCCGTTGCAGTTCGTGCCGTCTTCTAAAGAAGATGAGCCAACTCTCGAGCCGGGATCAGATGCTCTGTCGCGACTGTGTCTAGCGACGGAAGGCCTCATCTCACTATGAGGCGTCCGTCACTTAGGCCGTCATGAAGGTCCAGAACATTTCTGCGGTCACTGACGATCTTCTTCAGTTATGGGAGCACGCGTGCAAACGACTCCTCACTCATCGCGGGGGAGTGGAACTGTACGCGACAATACGTCGTGACGCGCCAAGCGGTGAACTACTTGAGACGCTCGTCGACGGTGGCTACGTATGGACCATCGCCAACGAGGATCAACTTCTCGGTTTCGCGATCGTGCGACAGAACGTTGTCGAGGGAATCTTCGTTGACCACCCCAGCCGACGTCAGAAAGCCGCGACGACGTTGCTGAACGCGCTCGTGAGTTCCGAAGCCGCGCCAAAGGACGGTTTCGCACTACCGGGAGACCGCGGGATGAAATCGCTCTACGAGTCCTTCGGCTGGAAGGCTCGCTTAATTACGATGCGCGGCGAGTAGGCGGACGGCGCGTAGGCGGACGGCGCGGCAGTCGAGTGGGCGGTGGCGGTGGCGGTACCTTCATACCGAGCAGTTTCGCCAGTTCAGGAATGGCGCCAGCGTTGTGAATCGCGACGGCCTTGCATGACTCGTCGTCCGGGATGCCGAGCGGCTTCACGTTGCGGCGAATTGACGTGTCGACCGTCAAGGCGACAATCTCTTTCCAAAGGGTCGGATCCTGTTCGGCGGTTAACGCCTCGGAGGTAAGTTCGACGACCTTGTGCGCCATCTCTGCACTCACGCGCGTTGACATGTCTGGTGGGCGCGCCACGAGTGTCAACGCTTCCTTCACGTTGCCCGACGCAACCGCGGCATCAAGCTTCTCGGTCCACTGCGTGCGCAGGTGCTCGAGTCGGGCGGTCAGTGCGGTCTGCAATTCCTTGAGTTGGGTTCGTGCTTCCTCGTCCAATGACACGGTCTTGGCCGAGGTGACGACGGCGCGAAGATCGCGCAGACGTAACTCGCGACCCGCGCCAATGGCGCCAGCGGCTCGGTCCTTCCAAAGAGCCACTGTGGTCTTACCCAGCAGTTCTTCGGCAATGCGGTCAATCGTGATCGCGTCGATGGTCGGACGACCTTGCGCGGTGGCGTTCTTGTTCTGTTCGGCAACCGCGGCGCGAACTGACGGCATGCCTCCTCGAAGGAGCTGCTCGGCGACGGGAAGCTGTTCAGGTGAGAGTGTCGCCAAGAGCGCATTTCGGTGCGTCGTGGTCATGGGCGGCTGTGCGGGACCAACCGGACGCTCGGGACGCGGTGGACGGGCGCTTCGTGCTGGACGCTCGGGTCGAGGTCCGCGTGCCGGTCGCTCTGCGTCCGTCGCAGTACTGCGTTCCTTGTCGACTGGGCCCCGGGAAGGTCGCTTTTCGCGTTCGGGACGCGGCGCCGAGCCCTCTCGGCTTCCCGCGCTTTCTGCGCGACCCGGACCGTTCTCACGGCGACCGGGGCTGCCTTCTCGACGACCAGGACCACCTTCGCGACGGCTTGGACCGCCCTCGCGACGACCATCCGCACCCTCGCGACGAGGACCACCGCGGCCCTTAGGTGCGTAGGTCACCACAACGTCGGGACCTTGTTTCGCGTTCGGAATGAGTTCAATGCGCTCGTGGCGTGGATCGACGGGCGAGGCGGTCTTGGGCGCCATAACCGAGAGAATTTCAATACCTTCCATGTACTGCTCGACATCAGCGCGATAGACGTTACCGACCACGGGGCCGCCAGGAACGAGTGATGAGTTCAGCACGCCTTTAGGCAGTTTGGCGCCAGCCGCGCGCCACGTTGCCACGTCGCCGTTCAGGCTCGTGATTTCAATCTCAATACGACGCGACATAGGGTCTCTAATCTAGCCGTTCCCTAGAAAACAAACATTTCAGTCGTATTTAAGTCATTTTTAGTTTGAGTGCCTAGCATGAACGCATGACAGATGAGCCCGATGACGGGATCGAAGCGATCCCAATCGAACCGACCCCAGAAGAACCGGTGGTTGACGACACCGTCGCCGCCGCGGCCGCTGCGAGTTCGTCGTCAGCGCCAAACACCGACGCACACAGTGAGCACGACGTCGAAAGCATTGAACCAATCGTCGACGTGTCGAGCATGCCCGTCCCGATGGAACCCACGTTCGTAGCGCCGCCCATCGTTGATGTGGTACCGCTCTCTTCACAGCCAACACCGGCTCCGGCGAAGCGAAGTCTCTGGTCAACGCGTCTTTCCTTGCTCCTGGTCGCCGCTCTGGTCGGCGGTTTGGCGGGCCACTACGCCTCTGATTCGTCGAGTTCGAAGGGTGGGGGAGTGACCATCGACGCCGTGACCAATAAGCCTGGTGCGGCCTATCTTCCCAATGGGATGAGCATTCCAAAATTGATCGTGAAGGCGCTGCCCTCAATCGTGTCAATCGACGTGAAGGGCTCGGGCGAAGAGGATCAGGGCACCGGAATGATCATCACGAAGAATGGCCTCGTCATAACGAACAATCACGTGATCGCGGCGGCGGTCAACAGCGGCACCATCACCGTTACACGCTCGGGATCCACCAAGACGTTGCCGGCAACATTGATTGGTACGAACCCGATTGACGACGTCGCCCTCATTCGCATTAACAACGTCTCTGGGTTGACGCCCGTGACGTTCGGCGATTCCAATGGACTTGAGGTGGGCGACGCCGTTGTTGCAATTGGGAATGCACTCGGACTTGCGGCTGGCACGCCAACCGTGACATCGGGCATTGTCTCGGCGCTCGGTCGCACGGTCACGGCGGGCAGCCAGTCGACGAGCGAGACCCTCAACAACATGATCCAAACCGATGCCGCCATTAACCCTGGCAACTCGGGCGGTCCACTGCTCGACTCGAGTGGCAACGTCGTGGGAATGAACACCGCGGTCGCCGGCACGTTGCCTGACGGCACGAGCGCCCAGAACATTGGCTTCGCTATTCCCGACGCGACGATCGAATCGCTGTTGAAGCAGCTAAAGGCCGGTGAGAGCATCGTGAATCACGGCGCCTTCATCGGCGTGGAGATTACGACCGAAACGCCGTCCCTACAAGCCGAGTACCACTTCACCGTGTCTTCTGGCGCCGTCGTGATGAGCGTCATTTCGGGCACGGGCGCCGCCACGGCGGGCATGAAGCAGGGCGACATCATCGTCGGCATCAATCACACATCAGTCGGCAGCGCGCAGGACGTCGGGAGCATTACGTCGGCGCTTCGACCAGGTGACGTCATCACACTGCACATTGTGCGTGGTTCAAAGCATTTGGATATCAAAGTAACGCTAGGCACGGTGCCCAAGAGTTAGGCGAGCGTCGCCAGTCCGCCGTCGACGGGAAGAATGACGCCGGTGATGTAACTGGCGGCGGGGGAGGCGAGAAAGATCGCCGCGCCGGCCATGTCCGAAGGTTGACCAATGCGTTTCATCGGCGCCGCGTGGGCAATATCGTCGCCGAACTTCTCGAGCGTCGCACGCATCATTTTGGAGGGAAATGGTCCCGGCGCGATGGCGTTGACCGTCACCCTGGGTGCCATCGTTTTGGCGAGGTGTCGAGTCAGTTGGTGCACCGCAGCCTTCGACGCGGAGTAGGCGAACGTGTCCATGGCCGGCACGTGAATGCCGTCAATCGACCCTATATTGATGACACGCGACGGGTTGTCTTGATTGCCCTTCGCTTCGAGGAGCGGTCGAAGCGCCTTCGTGAGGTGAAAGACGCCCTTCACGTTGAGCGACAACACTCGCTCCCACGCCGCTTCGTCATACTCACTCATCGGAGCACCCCACGTCGCACCGGCATTGTTCACGAGAACATCAAGATGATCCTCACGCGACGAGAGCTCGCCCGCCAAACGAATGCATTCAGCTTCGGTGGAGAGATTGGCCGGGAGTGCGGTGCAGGAACCATTCACGCTCAACTCTTTCGCCAATGCTTCGCACACGTCGGCCTTGCGCGACGAAATGTAGACCTTGGCGCCCGCGTCGATAAATCCGCGCACCATCATTTCACCGATTCCGCTGCTTCCGCCTGTGACGAGCACGACCTTGTCTTGTACGTCGAAGAGTGAGTTCATGAGGGCAGTGTAAGCCAAGCCAATAACCACACCGAAAGTAATTGATGATTGGCAGGACTTGCGTGACTGAATCCCGAAGGCGTGACGCGGACGCGGGAGTTCACGGTGTAGTTCGTGAGCATCGGCAAGTGCCTCGTCAGAGTCGTGAGGCGGATCTCCCCAAATCCTTGAAACGTGACTGAATTCGAGGCGGGTATTAGTTGTTAACGCGCAGATTTGTTACGGCGACGCCGACAACGTCAGACTGGGGGGCGACCATGTACTGAGCGTGGATTGCCCACACGCCATTGTCAGGGAAGTTAAAGGCACATTCGACTTGGCTCTTACAGATCCACTGGAAGCGACAGACGAGGTAGGAATCGTTCTTGCAGGCTGGAGCAACTGCAAACATTCGAATCAAACCGGCGTTCGCACC
>PLZP01000080.1 GCA_003152215.1 Acidimicrobiaceae bacterium
GGTTCGAATCCCGTTGGGGGTGCTTTGTAATTCCTGGTGAAGGCCGATTTCTTCCCAGCTCGTTCATGCGTCGAAGGTGCCATTTTTTCGCAGAAATAGCGCCGTTAATGCCCATTCAATGCCCAAAACCACCTCAAAATCGATGCAAGAGGCCGCGAAATGCTTATGGGGCAACGGTTTAGGCCACAATTCTCCCACCACCGATAACGGGAGGTGTTCGTTATGGCGCCACGCTGTTAGGTGAGCGAAATGGGCTTTGATCAGGCATCGACGTAGTTTCTCCACTTTTGACGAGCGATCATTCACTCCACTTGACTTCAAAGTAATTGAGTGTATGCTTTGAGCATATGCTTAATTTAAAAGGCAGAGCGTGATGATGGCCAAGTCAGGTCCCCCCAGCAAGGTTGCCTCGGGCGGCTCCGAGCGTTCGGCGAACACTCGCCGTTCCCTCATCGATGCCGCAATTGAGACACTGAAAGAGAACGGCTTTTCAGGTGCCAGCGCTCGCGCAATCGCCGAACGAGCGGGCCTGAACCAGGGACTCGTCTTCTACCATTTTGGATCAGTGTCCAATCTCCTTTTGGCGGCTCTCGATGCAGTCAGTGAGGATCGGATGATCAGGTTCAACGCGGCGATCGAGAACGTGTCGTCGCCCAATGATCTCATGGACGTCGCTGCACAGATTTATCGAGAGGACCTCGACACGGGACACGTCACCGTCCTGGTAGAGATGATCGCCGGTGCTTCTTCTACTCCGGGACTCGGTGCCGAAGTCGCCACTCGCATCGTTCCTTGGTTCGCCTTCACCAAGGACGCGATTGACAAAACCTTCGGCGACTCACCGTTCGCTTCGCTGCTACCGGCAGACGACGTTGCCTACACCATCGTCGCGCTCTTTCTCGGACTCGAAATGCTCACCCACCTCGATGGCGATCGCGAGCGCGTGCTCACCATCTTCGGACGCGCTCAGCAACTTGTCACAATGCTCGGTGCCTTCAACGCATTCGCGCCACCAAAGGAGACGTCATGACCAAAGATTCCGCAACTGGACTTCAATCAGCGCGCGTGACCGATACCGGCCTGGATGCGGTGACCGGAGCCTTCAGTTACTCGGGCCGAGCCATCGCCACGGCGCTCACCGACTCGGGTCGTCACGTCCGCACGCTGACCGGGCACCCCAATCGGGCGACGAGCGCGTCTCACATCGAAGTTCGTCCACTCGACTTCGACGACCAGATTGGCTTGGTCGCGTCACTCGAAGGTGTCACCACGCTCTACAACACCTACTGGGTTCGCTTCGCTCGCCAGCGAATCGACCACGAACTGGCCGTGGAGAACTCTCGAGCGCTCTTCCAGGCGGCCCGGCGCGCCGGGGTTGAGCGCATTGTCCACGTCAGCATTACGCACCCGAGTGTCGACTCTCCGCTGCCGTACTTTCGAGGCAAGGCCCTCGTCGAGCGTGCACTCGCTGAGACGGGTGTCTCCTTCGCAGTGCTGCGCCCCGCCATCCTCTTTGGCGGCGACGGAGTTCTGCTGAACAACATCGCCTGGCTGCTCCGCCATCTTCCCGTCTTCGCCATCGGCGGTCGAGGTGACTACCGAATCCGGGGAATCCATGTCGACGACCTCGCACAACTCTGTCTCGAAAAGGGTGCCCAGCGCTTCGATAGCGTGAGCGACGCGGTGGGACCAGAACGGCCAACGTTCGTCGAACTGGTCAACTCCATCAAGGACGTCGTTGAGAGCCGTTCGCTTTTGGTCCACGTGCCCGGATCGGTCCTCCCCATCTTTTCCCGGGCCGTCGGAGCCGCTCTCGGTGACGTGCTCTTGACTCGTGACGAATACCGCGCCATGGCCAATGGACTGGCTGACACCGAAGGCCCGGCGACTGGAGTGACGGCGCTTTCGGACTGGCTCATTGAGCATTCACCCGTACTGGGGCGCACCTACGCCAACGAGCTCAAGCGTCACTTTGACATCGCGAGTAGCTGACGTGAAGGGCAAAGGTGGCCGGATCGGGCTCCAATGCCTAAGCCCGCTTCTCTGAAACGATGAATGTGATTGACTTTCACGACCGCCGTTGGCCTCTCGTGGTTGCGACCGCTTGGGCCTCAATATGGCTAGAAGTAGCCGTCAACTATCACATCAACCAGCCCGTCGGGGAACTGGGCATCACAATCGATGGGCACACCTACACGGGCAATCCACCGGCCCTCACGCTCTACGAGAGCGAGGGGTCCTGGGTCCTCATCATGACGGCCATCATCGTGGGCGTAATACTGGTGGCCGCAATCGACGTCACCGTCCGCCGTCGACGCAAATACGGTGGAACCGGATATGCCTCTGCCATTGTCGGAGTGCTGTTGTTGACCTTTTCACTATTTGGACTCTTGTGGGGGTTGGCGTCCTTCGGAGTCTTGGGACTCCTGCTGATATTCGCCTCGCGGCCGGTAAAGGCAGTCGTCGCGGCCTTAGGGTGAGACCTTCATGAATTGAAAGCCAGACTCCCCCGGCGGTTGCGTGTGAGGAATCGTGATGCTCTCGCATGTCAGTCATCAACGCCGAGATCAATAACTCATCGACAAGCATGTTCACCGTTAATGCCCGTAGGATGCCCATAGCAAAAAGGTCGGCAAGTTGCGAGAATAGAAAGTTCCTCTGACCAGTTCTTTTATTCGCGCTCTAATGCAACTCTTGCCACCCTTTCAAGGTGGCGGCACGGGTTCGAATCCCGTTGGGGGTGCTTCGTAATTCCTGGTGATGGCCCATTTCTTCTAAGCACCTCCACACTTCAAAAGTGCCATTTTTTGACTGAAATGTCGGTCGCGCTGCGCATCGCCATGGAGGAGGTGCTGCGGCCGCTCGGGATGAGCATGACACACTACGCCTGCCTCGAGCTGCTGGCTCAACGACCGGGCTTGTCGAACTCCGAACTCGCGCGGGGCGCGTTCGTGACACGGCAGTCGATGAACGTGCTGCTCCAGAACCTGGAACGAGAGGGCTACGTGACCCGGCCTGCGGAGGCACCCGTCGGGAAGGTACTCCCCACTCGGCTCACGCCTCTCGGCAGAAGGAGCCTTGAGAAGGCGACCGTCGCGGTCCGGTCCGTCCAAGTCAGAATGCTGGCCGGCACAACCGAGACCGAGCAGTTAGATGCGTTCAGAATTCTGCAGAGCATGATCCATTCCTTGCGCGATGGCTACGACGGTGCATAGCTCGTTCGTCGGTAGGCGTCTATTCGCGCCCGGATAGGAGTGCAGCCGAGCGTGAAAATCGTGCAGGCGACATCAGCTGACCCTACGACCGTGAGTGCTTCTTGTTTTCTTTCACGGTGCTGAGATGCGTGTGTTGGAAGTGATCGTTGTACTTAAGCCCATAACGAAAAACGCGATCCATGCCAATATGACCCAACCAAATTGCACCCATCGCGAACCAGAGAGAACTTCCCTGCCACCATGCGACCGCCGCCATCAGCGCCGGTAACGGTGTGGCATGTCCAATGTTGTAGACATACGCCCCGATTTTCGTGCCTGCCACATAACCCATCCAAAGGAAATCCGGCAGCAATATAACCAATGGGACCAACCACCATGAGCGATGCGTAGTGGAGAACGCGACCAACGAGCCAATCAGCAGCGTCATTCCTTCAATCTGGAGCCAAATGCGTGGAGCACCAAGAACAGTCTCGAGCGACTGCTCGGCATTTGCAGTGACCTGATGGTTGATCGTCATGATTCAACGTCCTCCTTACTCGTCACATTCCACTGAGTAATCGCTCTGATCACTCCTTGAACCATTCGATGAAAGCTGCGATCGACGTCGGCCGGCAGACCAAAGGCTCCAGCGGACTGGAGGGTCACGAAACCGTGGAGCGTGGCACGAAGCGCTCGCGTGGCGTCTATCGCGTCATCGCCCGTGAGTCCGTAACCCTCCAGAACATCGGTGACGACCGTCAGCGCCTCGAGTGCGGCCTTCTCATCATCAAGATCCCCCGGTGTCGCCGCTCGCACGGTGGCCACGTATCGACCGGGGTGTTCGATGGCCCATGCTCGATAGGCATCGAAGATGGCAACGAGTGCATCGTCGCGAGCTCGACCAACTGCGGCACGGCGCATTACGTCCGCGAGTTCCGTCTTTGCCAACACCGCCATTTCTCGATGGAGCCCCGAAGTTCCTTTCACGTGCTTGTAGAGGGTCGGCTGTCGAACGCCGAGTCGCAAGGCGAGCGCGGACAGGGTGAGATTCTCAAATCCAACCTCATCCGCCAACCGGCCCGCCTCCCGAGTGACGATGGCAGTCGTCAGTCCCGCTCTAGCCATGGGCGACCAGCGGGGCGAGGATGCGGAACGTGATGCGTGTGTTCGAGCCCACGACGATCACGCCTGCTCCTTCAGAAACGGAATGATCGACGCCGCCACTTGCTGCGGGTACTGCGCGTGCGGGTAGTGGCCCGCCTTGTCGATCATTGCGTACTGACCCAGGCCGGCAGGCATTAGACCAACGATCGCGACGGCTTCGGCCAGTGGGTCTGGGAAGTCTGAATCCTCGCGGCCCATTACTACAAGCGCTTTGCACCGGACGTTGGCCAACTGCGCGGCAGCTTCCTTGATGGTTGCCTTCGACGCCTTCGAGTTGACCATGTCCCGCGCCGCTTTCGCGCGACCGGGTTGACTGAGGTTCATCTGCAATGCAGCCAGATAGGTGTTCCAGTCGACCGGCTTCTTCCCTGGGTAGGCCACATTGAGATACTTTGACCATGCCTTGACACTTCCGGTGAAGATGAATCGCATCAGCGGCAATGCACCGCGTCGGTAATTGTTGGTGTTCAGAAGTAACCCACCCATGCTGGTTTTCGGTGGGCGAGTGAATGGGTCGATCTCAACGATCGCGCTCACCAGGTCAGGGTGATTCGCGGCGGCGATGGTCGCGGCTCCGCCCGAAAAAGACTGGCCCACGATCACCGCGGGGCCGCCCAGTTTGCGAATGATCTCAATCAAATCGCCAGCGGTGTCTGCGTGGCTGTATGAATCCCAGCCAGTGCTGGACTCTCCATGTCCCCTCAGGTCGACGCTTGCAACGCTGTAGCCAGCATCGGCGATCAGCGGGGCAAGGAAGCGGTAGGTGCTGCGAGTATCAGCCATTCCGGGAGACAACACCACCAGCGGGCCCCCACCAATCACCTCGTAGGCAATACGCCCACCTTTAACTTCCAAGAACTCTGTCTGCTGTTCCATAACCATCAATCCTCCATTGGATTAGGCTAGATTGCTTAGCCATCTAACTATAGTCTATAATTAACGTTACTCAATCAAGTTCTCAACAGCAACACCACCTTGGCAGGTGCACTACGAAACGAAAAGGGCAAGAGTAATGAGTACAAATAATTGGACTGCGACGGATCTTCGGAGCTTCTCTGGGCGAACAGTGCTGATCACCGGAGCATCAAGCGGACTTGGCGCCGTTACCGCGCGAGAACTGGCCAGGGTTGGAGCGAGGGTCGTCATGGCGGTCCGCGACACGAAGAAGGGCGAGACAATTGCGAACGGAATTGATGGTCGTACCGAGGTTCGCAAGCTCGACCTCACGAGCCTTGAGTCAATTGGAAAGTTTGCAGCGGAGTGGAGTGGCGACCTCGATGTGCTGATCAACAATGCCGGAGTTATGTATGCACCGGCGGGTCGAACGTCAGACGGATTCGAGTTACACATCGGGACTAATCACCTCGGCCACTTCGCGTTGACAAACCTGCTGATGGGTCACATTACGGATCGCGTGGTGAATCTCACGTCGAATCTTTCCTCGAGAGGAAAGATTGAACTGGACGATTTGAATTGGGAGAAGCGAAAGTACAAGTCGTCCCAGGCCTACTCGGACTCGAAGCAGGCCAATGCCCTCTTCACAGATGAGTTGCAGCGCCGTCTCGCCAAACTAGGCAGCCGTGTACGCATCATGTCGGCTCACCCCGGTGTGGCGAAGACCAATCTCATCAGTCACGTCGGTGGCCTTGTCGGGAACATGAATAAATTCGTCGTGAGTATCGTCGCGCAGGATGCCGAACACGGTGTGTTGCCAACGCTGTTCGCGGCCAGTCAGGACATTCCCGGAGAGTCATTCGTCGGACCTAACGGACTGGGACATATGCGTGGGTTTCCCGAAATTTCAACTGCTCCGAAGTCCACTCAAGACGAAAACCTCGCATCAAAACTCTGGAGCGTTTCGGCAAAGCTCACGAGAACCGACTTAACGCAAGCCAATATCACACCAAAAACCAAGTAGACAACGCATTCAGTATTTTGCATAGTTGGGATGCGATACCGAGTCGTCAATGATGCGATCGAGCCACTCCGTGAGGAGAGTGCATCGGTTCCCAAACAAGTTCTCAGTTGAAAGCAAGATGGTACGCCGCTGCGCCAGACCGTGTCTCGGCCAATGCCCATCTCAATGGGTGGCGCATAGGCTCTGAGGAATGGCGATAGCGCGACTGGGGTTAACGGCGCTGGACTGCTCTGACCCTTCCGTCCTCGCTGACTTCTGGGCGACGCTCCTCGGCGGCGAAGTCGCACATCGTAACGACGAGTTCCACGCTGTCAGGGTGAACGGAGACTGGCTGGTCGCTGTCAAGGTGCAGGACTATAAGCCGCCCACTTGGCCGGACCCGACCGTGCCGAAACAAATGCATCTGCACTTGAAAGTCGACGACCTTGAGGCAGCGCAAACTGACGCGGTGCGTTTGGGTGCTCGGGTCGCGACAGAGCAAACTAATCCGGAGTATTGGCGGATCCTTCTCGACCCGGCGGGTCACCCATTCTGCTTGGCAACACAGCTCCTCGACTAACACGGGGCAAGTTCGCCAAGACCTTGAAGCTCAGGAATCAGTAACGACTCGGAAGTTCGAGGTCGCACGAATTCTGATGTTCCCGGCTCCCATAATGACGTGATGAAGGATCCACGTGGACCTTGATGGGACTTGTTTGAATTTTCAAGGAAAGGTGTTAGTGCCCATACAATGCCCATCGTTGAATTCGCGGAGAATTTAGCGCAAAGAACTTGTATTTCATCAGGAACTACTCACAATTGTGGTCGATTTACTTGCCACCCTTTCAAGGTGGCGGCACGGGTTCGAATCCCGTTGGGGCCCTCAGAAAATCTCAGCGAGGAAGCGCTGTTGTCGCTTTCGGAATCGTGAGCGTGGTGGAGTTCCACTTGCTGAAATAAATGAGACCGGTCGTGCCGACCGGACCCGTCAAAGCAAATGGCAATGGATGAGTGGAATCGGTTACATACAGCGTTTCTTTCGCAAAACCGCTTTTCTCAACGAACAAATTTGCTGCAGCGCTCAACTTAAATACTCGAACTCCTTTTAGAACGACGGTGCCCTCATAAGTAGCCGATCGACTCCAACCGATCGGACTAAACGAAAACGTTTGGGCGACGGTGTCCGCGCCACTCCCGAAAATGTAGGCGAATCGTGCGTCGTTACTCGTGATCTTGTACCAGACATTGATCTCACTCGACTTCGGATTTTTGATCTCAAGTTGGTTGCCCAGCGCGGCAATGGAATTGGCTTTTACATAGCCATAAGTCGCGCCGTTCGGCTGAACTTCATCTGCGGAACCCACTCCCTTGACTGTCGTTACGCCTCCAGAAGCCTTCGGAGTGAATCCGCCGACGATACTCAACGTGCTTCCTGATCCCGACACTGTTCCGGAGATCGTCATACTCGTCTTTTGCGATGCCAAGGCGAATGTCTCGGCGAGTATGGCTTTGCCATTCGGAGTAGTGGCACCGGAGGTAGTTGCGACCAGAACCGTCAGGGAGCTGAGAAGGACGATCAACAATCGTAAAATTCTGCCAAACATTGCATTCCCTCTAGTACGCGCGACATTCGAAGATGACGTCAACCGTATACCACGAAACAAGGACACTCGGCAGTCGCGGGTTCCGTAGTGATGATGCCAAGGCGATCGGAGGATCGACAAAATTACTGGTCTTCCATCACCACCGAATGGACGACCATTTGCGGCAAAACCATGGCAACACCTCCCCAAGGAAGTGTCCACTATGTCTCGACACATGCTGTCCATTATCAAATGAACTCACACACCGTTGGGGTCAATGCCAATCTCTATTCCTGAGAGGTGCGCACACGCCGACTTCGGTCTGGGCCTAGTGGACTCCCATCAGGCGCCGGTGAGTCGCGAAGACCCACGAGAAGACCGCGAACACTGTCGCCGCGTCCAACAACACACGGATATCTCCGGTGCGAGCTCCGGTTTGATAGACGCCTGGAGCGATGAGGCCCAACACGGACCACACGATCGCGAGCAAAGTTATGACCACGACGATCACGCTGATAAAACTAACGACCGCTGCGTAGCTGCGAACAACGCGCTTCGATGGACTCGCCTCTGCCTCATCGTAACTTGCCAACTCGATGGCCTTCACACGGTGCGTAAGCGCCGTGTAGCCACCCACGATCGATAGGAGGAGTCCGATGGTGATTCCCCTGATGGTCGAATCCCCGAGCGGGTGAACCTCGGTCGAAAAGTTGGTTGTGCTTCCCGCTCCGATGAGGTTGAACAGCGTGACGAAGATCGTGATGACTCCTGCGATCTCCAACCACAGAGCGATGAATGCGGTTCCCACGTGGTAGATGGCGCTGGTGCGATTACCCGTCGGATCGGGCTCGGCCCGATTTGCCACCACGATGATGATGTACGTGACGATGCTCCCAACACTGGCGAGCACACTCAAGAGCACGAGCGCCGAGACGTAAGTGCTCACGATTGTTCCCATTGATGACGTTGACATAACTCCCCACCTCACTTCTCGGTTCCACGAGCAACCTACTAAGCAATCCGTCCGTCAATACTCCACCGTGGTCAATCCGTTAGCACTCACCTAAGGAGACTGCCAGAAATCTCGATCGGGCCGGTATGCTTGACGTCCCGAACTTAGGTTCGGCTTCCCGGATTGGATCCTCCAAGGGTCCGGGTGGGAAGGAATTCACCTGGCGCTGCACTGTCGGTCAGGTGACTTTGGTTACTGGAAAGGGATTTGCAATGACGAATGAGAAAGTCACCCTGCCGCTTCTTCCATTGAAGTCCGGCGTCATATTGCCCGGCATGGTCTTCACCATGGCCCTCGAGTCGAACGAGGCGCGCGTCGCCGTTGAGGCCGCGCGATCCGCCGGTGGTCAACTATTGCTCGTTCCCCACATAGACGGTCGCTACGCGAATGTTGGCGTCATCGCCGAAGTCATGGAAGAGGGTTCGTTGCCTGGCGGCTTGGAGGCGATCGTCATTCGCGGCGATCAGCGCGCCACGATCGGCACCGGGGTTCCCGGGACCGGTGACGCCCTGTGGGTGGAGGCCGAACCCCTTGACGACGGCGAGGCGACGCCGAACGTGGTCGACCTGGCTCGTGAGTATCGCGCCGTCTTAGAGAACATTCTGCTCAGTCGCGGCGCACGCCAAATTGCCGCGCAACTTCGCGAGATCGCCGAGCCCGGACGTCTCGCTGACGTCGCCGGCTACTCCCCTGACCTCACGCTCGCCCAAAAGGTGGAGGTTCTCGAGACCATCGACGTCGAAGCCCGATTGGGCCTCGTACTTGGCTGGGCCCGCGACACGTTGGCCGACCTGACCCTTCGTGACCGCATTAAGAACGACGTCGAAGAGGGCATGGAAAAGACGCAACGTGAATTTCTACTGCGTCGACAACTCGACGCGATCAAGAAAGAGTTGGGTCAACTCGGCGACGACGATGTCGACCCCGATGACTACCGCGCCAAGATCGCCGATCGCGATCTGCCCGATCACGTCCGTACCGCCATTCTTCGAGAGATTGACAAACTGGAACGCACCAATGACCAAAGTCCCGAGACCGGTTGGATTCGCACGTGGCTCGACACCATCCTTGAGATCCCTTGGGGCGTCGAGTCCGAGGACCGACTGGACGTCCTCGAAGCGCAGCGCATCTTGAACGCCGATCACGACGGTCTCGAGGACGTGAAGGATCGGATCCTCGAGCACCTCGCAGTAAGGAAACTGCAAGCGGAGCGGGGCTTGGCGCCCGTAGACGGACGCGGTTCGGGAGCCATTCTCGCTCTTGTCGGCCCGCCAGGCGTCGGCAAGACGTCCCTCGGTCAATCGATTGCAAACGCACTCGGTCGCAAGTACGTCCGAGTCGCACTCGGCGGTGTCCGCGACGAGGCGGAGATTCGAGGGCACCGTCGTACCTACGTAGGCGCCCAGCCCGGTCGACTCGTGCGAGCGCTTCGAGAGGCCGGCACGATGAATCCGGTCATCGTGCTCGACGAAGTCGACAAACTGGGATCCGATTTTCGTGGCGACCCATCGTCGGCTTTGCTCGAAGTCCTCGACCCGGCGCAGAATCACACGTTCCGCGATCACTACCTGGAGGTCGACCTCGACCTCTCACGAGTGATGTTCGTAGCGACAGCCAACGTGATCGACACCATTCCCGGACCGCTGCTCGACCGTATGGAAGTGATTCGACTCGACGGTTACACCGAGTCCGAGAAAGTCTCGATCGCTCGTCACCACCTTCTGGGTCGCCAACTCAGCCGTGCGGCGCTCCGTGACGACGAAGTCACGATCGACGACGAGGCGTTACGGACAATCGTGGCTGACTACACGCGCGAAGCGGGCGTGCGCAACCTGGAGCGAGAGATCGGACGACTGTTTCGCAAGGCAGCGACGAAACTCGCCAGTGGCGGGCGTGAAGCTCCGATAGTGGTCAACGCCTTCGCGGTGCGCGAATGGCTCGGTCGTCCCCACTACTACTTCGAATCGGCCGATCGAACGAGCGTGCCTGGTGTGGCGACCGGACTCGCGGTGACCGGTGCTGGGGGTGACGTACTCTTCGTCGAAGCCAGCGTGTCCGAGGGACCGGAAGGTTTGACGCTCACTGGTCAGTTGGGTGACGTCATGAAGGAGTCGGCGGAGATAGCGATGTCGTACGTGCGTAGCCACGCGGCAGAACTGAACCTTGACCCGACGGCCTTCACTGGCAAACGCTTTCACCTCCACGTTCCGGCGGGCGCAGTTCCCAAGGACGGCCCTTCGGCGGGCGTCACCATGACGACGGCGTTGGTCAGTCTGTTGCGCGACCAGCCGATTCGAGCCCATGTTGGTATGACCGGCGAAGTCACACTGCAGGGCCGCGTGTTGCCCATTGGCGGCGTCAAGCAAAAGGTCTTGGCCGCGCACCGCGCCGGGTTGACGGACGTCATATTGCCGGAGCGAAACGGGGCCGATCTGGAAGATGTTCCCGAAGAGGTTCGCGACGCTATGACATTTCATCTGGCCGGCACGATCACCGACGTCTTGAACGCGGCACTTCGTAGCGACGTTCTCACCAACCGCGAATTTTCCGCCGTGGCCTGAGCACTCAGCGACGCAGAACTCGCGACGTCTCCGGAAGCCACGTACGAGCGCTGGAACGTCCGCGCCCTAGGGATCCCCGATTCCATTGCGCCCACGCAATAGTCAAATAAAAGCGTCTACTTCGACGAAATGGCGGCGCCGGCCTTGGCGCCCTCGGCGACCACTCGTGCCACGAGTTCTATGAATCCGGGCGTGATCTCGAGGTGGCCTTGCAAGAGTCGGTGGTACGCCGCGCCGTAGAGCAAATCCATGATTACGTCAACGTCTGACTGCGCCGGGATCTCACCCCGTCCAATTGCCCGGTCCACCATCGCGCGATGTTGCACTCGTACGGGTGTCATCACCCGCTCGATCCAGCCTTGGGCCAAGTCCCCGTCGAGCTGTGCCTCGGCGACGAGACCCACGAGTGCACGTCCTGTCGGAGTGCCCACGACCGTCGCCGACCACTGTGAAAGTGCTTCTCGCAGGTCATCTTCGAGCGTGCCCTTATCAACGGGTGGTTGCTGCGTGAGGAATTCAATGAGGAAGGCATCGAGGGCCAGCGTGCCCTTGGTCGGCCAACGACGGTAGATCGAGGCCTTGCCGACGCCCGCTCGTGCGGCCACGTCTTCAATCGTCATGGCGCCGAGGCCACGTTCGGAAAGCAACGCGGACGCGGCATGCAATATCGCCTGATCGACCTGGTCACTGCGCGGTCGACCCCGGGGCGCGCCCGTGGATGAAGTTTCACTTGACATAGCCCTTACCGTACCATATATAATACGAAACGTTCCGTATTGTTAATAAATCGACGTAGTGGAGGAGTGGTCATGAGCATTGGATCCGAGAATATATTCAGGTTTCCCCCGGAAACAAACTCGTGGCGGGCGATCACGGGAGATTGGCCCGACGCCCACTGGATCGAGCACCGAGCGCGACGCACACCTTGGCGCGAGCGATTTGGGGTTCGTGCCGGCTACTGGATCGTCGCGCTCGCTCTTCTCATGACGATGGCAACATCGACCATTCCCACGCCCCTGTACGTTTTGTACCAGCGCCGGGACCACTTTTCGTCTCTCATGGTCTCAATCGTGTTCGCCTTCTATGCGGGAGGCGTGATCGCCAGCTTGTTTCTGGTGGGCCACGTGTCGGATTGGCTCGGCCGTCGTCGCGTTCTGGCAACGGGCCTCTTCATGAACGTCGCCAGTGCATTGATCTTCGTCGTCGCGCCCAGTCTCACCGGACTGCTCGTGGCGCGTGTCATCTCAGGTTTCTCGGTCGGTCTGACCACGGCGACTGCGACTGCGTACCTCGCCGAGTTGCATCTTCGCGCGCATCCCGACGCCAATCGCCGTCGAGCTCAAATCCTGGCGATCGCCGTCAATCTCGGAGGAATCGGCTTTGGGCCACTCATCGCGGGCTTACTGGCCCAGTACGCGCCGGCGCCGTTGATTCTGCCCTACGTGGTGGTCGCCCTCGTGCTCACGGGACTCGCGTTGCTGGTCCTCGCCACTCCCGAGACGGTTGACACGTCCGTCGATCGCCCACGCTGGCATCCCCAGCGTGTCGTCGTGCCCGTCGACGCTCGACGCCAGTTCTTCGCAGCGTGCTTCGCGGGACTCGCTACTTTCGCCGTGTACGGAGTTTTCAGTTCTTTTGTTCCACGATTCCTCGCCGACACCTTGGGCATCACGTCGCACGCGGTTGCCGGCCTCGTGGCCTTCACCGTCTTCACTTCGGGAGCCTTGGCGCAAATGATGTTGAGCCGGCTTAAGCCCGTCGCGCTCTTACGTGTGGGATCGCCGACGCTGTTGGTTGGGCTGGCGTTGCTCGTAACGGGAATGTGGACGGCCAACTTGACCCTCTTCATGATCGGTGCGGTGTCGACCGGCATCGGCACCGGGCTGATTTTTCGAGGGGCTATGTCAACGGTGAGCGAGCACGCTCCCGATGGGTCGCGCGCTGAGGCCCTCGCCGGTTTCTTCCTGGGTGTGTACGTGGGCCTCTCGGTCCCAGTCGTCGCACTCGGTGTCGCTTCGGGCCACGCCTCGGTCCGAGCCCTCATGCTCATCTTCGTCACTGTCGTCGCGATGGCGACCATCGTGTCGGTGCGTTCGGTCGTACGACGCGGTACTGCTCCGGTTTCGAGTCCACCGCTCACCACGACAGGGCTGTCACACTCGCCGATACCGGCCACGAATCTTGTTGCCAGCACACTGACATCGAATGCTCCTGGTCGAGCAACACGGGAGACGACGTACGCCTCAGAGGATGTCCGTGCACGCAGACACGCGCACCGCACGTCGAAAAAGGCACTTGCGAGCGCGACGTCGGCGAGCCAAAGTGGAAGGTGCGAAAAGGAGTGCGACGATGAGCAATGAAAAGAACCACGACGTAACGATCGCGTTTCTCGGTACCGGCGAGATGGGGACTCCGATGGCGTCGCGTTTGATCGTGGCCGGCTTCAACGTCCGCGTGTGGAACCGATCGAAGGAACGATTGAAGAGGCTCGTCGAGCTGGGCGCGATCGAGGCGACTAGTCCAGGTTCGGCGGTCGCGGGCGTGGACGTCGTCATCACGATGTTGCCCGATGGCCCCACGGTAGAGAAGGTGATGGTTGGCGTCGAGGGCGCGCTCGCGACAATGAAGAGCGGAGCCACCTGGCTGCAGATGGGTACGATCGGCGTCGAATGGACCGAGCGTTTACAAAGAGAAGCCATCCAGGAGGAAGCGGTGTTTGTGGATGCGCCCGTATCGGGAAGCGTGCAACCGGCAACGGTTGGCGAGTTGCTGATTCTTGCCAGCGGACCCGACGAGGCTCGACCTCTCGCCGAAACTGTTTTCAGGGCGATGGGTCGCCACACGTTCTGGCTCGGAGCTGCGGGCGCGGGAAGTCGAGCGAAGCTCGTGCTCAACAATTGGCTGGTCGACCTCGTGGAAATGGTCGCTGAAACACTCAAGTTTTCTGAGGCGCTTGGCCTCGACCCACGAGTCATCGTGGAGATCCTTGCGGATGCGCCAATCGGTTCGCCGTACGCGGTGGCCAAGGCTCGCAGCATGCTCGATGGCGATTTTTCTTCGAATTTCGCGTTGAAGCACGCGGTCAAAGACGCCCTGCTAACCCTGGAAGCAGCGCGCAGCATCGACAGAGAACTTCCGCTGACCGAAAGCCTGATTGCCAATTGGCAACGTGCCTTGGCGGACGGGGCGGGCGACCTTGATCTCTCTGTTGCGTACCGCTACGTGTGAGCGCGACCCTTTCGCGATCACGTCGTTAAAGACAAAGGAGTCCGAGAACACAGATCTTCAGAGTTGTCGTGGTCGTGTTCTTGGGTGCGGTCGTGGTCGTGCTCTTCGGCGCGGTGGTTGTCGTCGACTTGGGCGCAGTCGTGGTCGTGCTCTTCGGCTCGGTGGTTGTCGTCGACTTGGGCGCGGTCGTGGTCGTGCTCTTCGGCTCGGTGGTTGTCGTCGACTCGGGCGTCGTGGTGCTCGTCGTCTCAGTCGGTGACGTCGTGCTCGTCGTGCCCTTGGACGCAGTCGTCGTTGTAGTGGTGGTGGCCGAGGGGACCACGGTCGTGGTGGAACTCGCTGGCAACGATGTCGCCGTGGGATCATTGGTCGCCGTCCCAGAAGTCACCGGTGCGCTCGAACCTTGCGATGAGGTTGCCGACGACGTCGTTGTAGTGACGGACGTCGTCGCAGTGGTCGACGTACCCGCGCTACCGCTGGACCCACTGGCGGGAATCCCGGACAGTCCATTGGTTGATTGCGGTATCGAGTTTGTTGTCGCACCGGGCGTCACCGATGCTGTTCGGTCCGAGGTAACCGCCGCTGCCGTGGTCGCCGGCGGGTGATACGACACGTGAGCGGTGCCGACCGCGACGGCGCCCGCGAAACTCATCGAGACCGCGGCAGTTCGAACCGCGGCGACGCCTATTTGTGCGAGCGTCGGGACGTTTCCTATGAAGGGAAGTGACCCGAGCCAGGCGACCGGGCCCGCCACCACACGAACCCGTCCGATCGATACGTCAAGGAATGCTCGAACGACTGTGGGGTCGAAGTGCGTCCCCGCGCATGCCAGTAATTCGGCTCGAGCAGCCTGAGGCGTCATCGCTGGTTTGTAGCTGCGCACTGCGGTCATCACGTCATAGGCATCGGCGACGGCGACGATGCGCGCACCCATCGAGATCTCTTGGCCCGCTAAGCCGCGTGGGTAGCCGGTACCGTCGTACTTCTCGTGGTGTTCGGCCATCGTGTCCGCCCACTGACCGAGCCACGCTGAAAGCGGTGCGGTGAGTTTCGCACCCTCGAGGGGATGATTCTTGATCTGTTCCCACTCCGCGTCGTCGAGTGCGCCGGGCTTGTTCAAGATGTCAGGGTGGACCGCGACCTTTCCAATGTCGTGCAAAAGTGCCGACCAACGAAGTCGATCCCGATCGACTTGTGGCAACTTCATCTCCTCAGCGATGAGATCGGTGTACATTCGCACGCGCTCACTGTGGCCGCGCGTGAGACGATCGTGGACGTTGAGCGCACCGGCCAGCACCAGAATCTTTTCAGCGGCAATGACGGGCGCGTCACGCATCCCGTGGTCTTTCGCCTCCTGCACTCGTCGAGCCAGGTCCCTTGTGCTTCCCGCCTTTCGCGCGACGGCCATTCGCCTCGGGGCTTGGTCCGGGAAAACCAGTGTCATCTTCAACAACACGGCCAGCGGGAGCAATCGACGCGCGAAGCGATCAGTGACTGCCAACACGATAAGTGGTGTGCCAAGAACCAGCACCCACCATCCCACCGTCATGGCGGCACCGTGTGGTGCGGCCAGTGTGCGAGCGACGATGGCCGCCGCTATGACCGAAAGGGCAATAGGGACCAAGAACGCTGTGGCGCTCACGAGCGTTGACAACGATTGGCGCCCGCGCCATCGGTCGGGCGCGTTGCCCGCCATGTGGTTTTCGTGATTCGCGTTGTTCACTCTTCGCCCTCGCAAACGTTGCCCGACACCGTCCAAGGCGACGATAGTTCTGCCTCCCTGGTCAGGGCCTCAAATCTCGGACAACTCGAAGTGTGAATCCGTTGTGAATGGACGGTGCGAATATCTGCGCTCGGGGCACTCACAAGTCTCTGACGCGTTTCTACATCAGTACTTTTGGTTGTACACCAAACCCAAGACGACTTCCGCCAATATGCCTGCGGGAAGTGTGACCGCGAGCCATACGGTGGCGGACTTGAGATTCTTCTTCGCCAGTCCGAGAATCAGAACTGTCGCGACGCCGAGCGACCAGAACAGAATCGCTGATTGCGCATCTCCCAAACGAATCGCGTAGACCTCGGTTCCTTCCGCGAGGAACGCCCCCGCGAGTATTGCGGCGCCCAACGCGTTTCGGCCCGTGGATCCCCGGGCCCAGAGCATGCCGGCCCATCCGAACACCGGGCCGCCCACAACGGCACTAAGAGCCCAGAAAAGTGTGATCGCCAGTCCCGAGGGATAGCTGCGAAACGATGCCGCGACGGTGTAGCCGACGAGCTCCAAGAAGGTGACGAGAAAGCCATATTCGACAGCGCGAACAAGTCCGTTCGAGAGTGCGCCGACAACGAAAGCTGCGAGCAACCAAGGGGTCACGGAATTCACGAGGCTGTTCCAAGGAGAGTTCAGGTGCGTCTGCAGGAATGAAGTGAGTGCGCCAATTGCGAGCCCGACGAGGGACACGACAACCAATCGAACAATCGAGTGTGCGGCGTTCCATCGCGAGGTGTTCACGTCGCTACTCACCTACGACCACCCCTCGCGCCCGAAATGCCATTGCGGTTCGCCGTGAGCGTACACGCGCAGCTACGAGGCTTTACGCCGTGCAAACCTCCAGCGTGTTGTCGGTCTCTCGGGATTGAAATGGCGTTGTATCACTACGATTGCTGAGTGGATGGCGCGGACACCAAGAGTGCACTCCTCTTCCCCGTGCCAGAGGTTGAACCGTACGTCGCTGCATGGCGCGAGCAACTCGACCCGGCCTCACGAAGAGGAATTCCCGCTCACGTCACCGCCCTCTTCCCCTTCATCCCTCCCGTTTCACTCAATCCGCGAACGACCGAGTCACTCGCCCAATTGCTGTCGACTGTTGATCAGTTCGACTTCACATTTTTCTCAACGGCGTGGTTCGACGATCGCGTTCTCTACTTAGCGCCCTCACCGGACGACGGGTTCCGCAACGTCACCCGGCTGCTCGAGTCGGCATTTCCGCTGTATCCGCCATACGAAGGAAAGTACGACGAACCAACGCCTCATCTCACAATTGGCGACGGCGCGCCACCAGATGATTTGCGACGGGCCGAAGAGGCACTTCGTCCATCATTCCCAATGGTGGCGACTGCGAAAGAGCTGTGGCTCATGGCCGGTGGGATGGAACCACATTCGTGGACCGTGCTGGAGCGTTTCGAGTTCAAGTCGTAAAGGATTGAATCGTCGACCTGCGTTGACGGCGTGCGAATCCCTATGCTTTTGCCATGTCGTCATCCGAGATTGACGCCTATTTGGCGAACGTAGCTGAGCCTCAGCGTTCGGTATTGAAAGCACTACGCGCCACAATCCGGTCGCTGGTCCCCAACGCCGAGGAGTGCATTTCCTACAAGATCCCGGCGTTTCGAGTCGACGGTCACGTCGTTGCCGGCTTCGCCGCCTTCAAGAATCACATGAGTTATCTCCCCTTCAGTGGCTCCGTCCTGCCAGTTCTCCATTCCTCACTTGAAGGACACTCACGTACAAAGAGCGCACTGCATTTCACCGAGGCGTCGCCGCTCTCCAATGAACTGGTGGCGTTGCTTTTGGAATCTCGGCTCGCCGAAATCGAGAACCGCGGATACTAGGACCGTCGTTGCTTTTGGGCTCGAAGATGGCCCCGCCGACCGCCTCATGAGGTAGTCAGCTTTACGACGAGAGAAGGGCGTCAATCTGCCCGACCGCTTGTTCGGTCCCCTCTTGCATACCCATCTCAAGCATCTTGGCCATTTGCCCGACGTCGGTGAAGAACGTCACCGAGGTCATACGAGTGCCTCCGTCGACCGCCTCGAAACTGACACTGCTCGGCATCGGATCGACGCCGAGCATTGGCTCGCCATCGTCACCGGCGAGGCCGTTGTCGAATTCAATTCGGTGCGGTTTGTCAATGGTTCGTATCCGCCACCAGCCGTGTGGCTGTTCGCCGTTCGGTCCTGTCATGTAATAACGGGACTGGCCGTCAACGACGAAATCGTGGCGAGCGAATGTCGCGGGAAAGGTCGGTGGGCCCCACCAGCGTTCCAGCTTGCGAGCGTCTTCCCACACCTCCCATACTTGTTCTGGCGTCGCGTCAAACTGTGACACCACAACGAGGGTCATTGCCACGGGATCCTTGATGGAGTTGATAACGGTCATTTGCTGCTTCCTTCCTCGCCGAGAATCTCGGCGATCTGTTGGTCTCGTTGAATCCAGATCTGTTCGTACGCGTCGAGGAGTGCTGAGGCCCTTTGCAACGTCGGTATGTTGCCGTGCACGATCTGCTCTCGACCTTGGCGTTGCTTGGTCACCAGTGACGCGCGTTCGAGGACCCCTACGTGCTTCTGCACCGCGGCGAAACTCATGTCGTAGTCGTCTGCGAGCGTTGACACCGACAGACCCGTAACCAAGACCCGCTCGAAAATGTCGCGACGAGTGCGGTCAGCCAGCGCACGGAAAACGCGGTCAACGTCTCGGTCCATCAGTTTATCTACAACCATATGGTTGTATGTTATCCGCTCCTCAGTTGCCGCGCAAATGGTGAAGCTGTTGGCAGACATCCTTTGCTCACTTCGTCGGCGTCGGGTGACACCGGCCAACTACAGTTCGGCCCATTCGCATCGGTACAACGGAGTAGGAGAAGTGCACTATGGTCTCACATTGAAAATCACCGGCATTGCGCTCGACTGTGGCGACGTCGACGAACTCATCAACTTTTACGCTCGAATCACTGGCACGTCCGTCTTTTATCAAACTGACGAGTTCGCCTGTCTGAACATGACGACCTATTGGCTCACCGCCCAGAAGGTTGACCCTTATGTTGCCCCCACGTGGCCCGAGTCAACGACGCCGAAACAGTTCCACTTTGAAATTTCGGCCACGGACCTTGACGAAGCCGAAGCGTTCGTGCTCGAGTGCGGTGCGCGTAAGACCGAACATCAGTCGAGTGCCGACGGGTCCTGGCGCGTCTACCTCGATCCAGCGGGACACCCTTTTTGCTTGACCCGCAACGTTCCCGATCCGGCCACGACGTAACGACTCCGTCGCGAACGAATGGGCTTTTCGCGCGCTGAAGTCCTCGTGAGAAGGGCTTTCTGACGTAGTTCAACGGCTCCATTTCAAGTAGTGGTCGAACATTCAATCTCTGTAACCGTTTGTCCCGTACTACCGGCAAGCGATCAACGAGGAGAAGAAGATGCCCAATGAATCAATGCGCCACGAGGAATCGTTGCACCGAGTTCGAATTGGTCGCGTCGCGGTCGTCGCGTGCGCCGCTGGCGTCATTACGTCCTCCGCTTTCACAGTGAGCGCCTTCGCAGCGGGTTCCGTCAAGGTCGCTACCGCAAACAGCGCAAAGCTCGGTACCTATTTGGTGAGCGGTAAGACGTTGTACACGCTCAGTAAGCCCACCTGCACCGGCAAGTGCCTCACCTTCTGGCCAGCACTTCTGCTCCCGAAGGGCGCGACGGAGGCAGTCGCCGGTGCCGGAGTGAACGCATCGATGCTCGGCACGAAAAAAGACGCTGCGGGACTGCAGGTCACCTACGGCGGCAAGCCGTTGTACTGGTTCTCCAAGGACGCTGGTCCAGGAAAAGTGACTGGTAACAAGCTGAAGGACCAGTGGGGCGTGTGGTCAATTGTTGTGACCGTGAAGCCCAAGGTCAGTGGCGGAGGCTCGACGACGACCGCGGCACCAAGTGGCGGCGGCGTCTCGTTCTAACCCAACTGTCTCGGAGGTCCTGATATGTCGCTCACTCTTGAGCCACGCTTCAAGATTGCGGCGTCAACTACGCGCCTCACGGGGGTCACAACCACGCGGCACTGGTTGGTGTCGCGGATCTACCTCCCGGCGTTGGCGATCACGGCGGCGGGAGCTGTCCTCATCGCCATTGGTTGGGTCAGCAACTGGGGCGGGGCCAATTTTGCGGGCACGCTGACCAGTCTTCGCATTGTGGCCATCGGTCCCGCATCACTCATCATCGTCGCGCTGTTCATGATTGCCGAACGAGTGTGGCCGGCCCAGCAAGGCCGTTCACTCTTCGCTCGAGGCTACCGCCAGGACGTATTGTTCACTGTCCTCAACGCAACATTGACACTGCCGTTCGTGGCGGCGCTCTCGCTCTCGTTCGCCGCGGTCGTACGAGCGCGAATGCCCTGGCTCACATTCCCACGATTCGCCGCCCTACCCCACGCGTTGGTGATTGCGATCATCTTCGTCGCGATGGACGGCTGCAACTGGGCGGCCCACTTGGCCAATCACCGCGTNNCCGGCATCGTGCTCATCGCCAACGGTGGGATTTCTACGGCACTCTTGATTGCCTACGCGGGTGCGGTCGGTCTCGCGCACTCAAATATTCGACTGGGCTTTGGACCGCTCGGTCGTATTTTCGTTTCCCCAAATTTCCACCGAATCCACCACCGTCTTGAGGGCCGTCAAGACGTCAACCTTGGGTTCGCGCTCTCCATCTGGGACCACGTGTTCAAAACCGCCGTGAACCCAACGAAGGAGACCGTGGGCATCGCGACCGGGCTACCAGGTCGTCCCCTGATTGTCGAACACGGGACCGTTCGGCCGCATCACCTGAAGGTGTTCGCAGCCCAACTCGCTGCTCCATTTCGCTCAGTGAATCGAGAGAACATGACCAATCGCTATGACGTGTCGGATGAAGCATCGGTTCCCCAGTGATAACGAGCCAACAGAGTCGCCTCAATGGTTGGATCAAGACCGCCGACTCTCCTGCGTTCCGTCAAAAGAGTCTCGACATTGCGATGGTGATCGTTCGTCTTGCGCTGGCGTGGATCTTCATCTATTACGGGGCCGGGAAACTCTTCGGCTGGTTCCACGGAGCGGGCCTCAACGCCACGGCGACGTTCTTCGCCACGACCGCGCATCTCCATCCTGGGAAGCTCTTCGCTGTCCTAAGTGGCGTCACCGAATTTGGGGGCGGCATTGCACTCGCCATTGGCTTCCTCGGCCGTCTCGCGGCGCTCGGACTGCTCTTTGACATGGTAATTGCGATGTTGACCGTAACCTTTCAAAACGGATTGATTGGCAACTCCTCGGGCGTTGGCTATGGACTCAACGTCGCCCTTGCGGCACTCTGCGCGGCCGTCATCCTTCTGGGCACAGGTCGGTACTCACTGGGTGCACGACTCCACACGCGACGTTTGGCCTCGTAGGCGGAGTTCGTTCGCACCGGCGCTCGAGTTCGTTCGATGCCGTAGGTGAGACCGGCTCGGTCACGGTCGCACTCCCGAATCGGGGCGACACCCTCAAACCTGATTACTCGGATTCGATAGCGCACTGCCGCACCACCAATGTCGAGTCAGCCCCACGAGCTTCTCAGTGACTTCGGAAGTCCCGCCACGACCTGTTCGTACGAGTGGTTGACCATCTCCATGACTTCGTCATCGGGGATCGAACCATCGAGGAGGACCGTGTTCCACAGTCGTTTATTCAAGTGGTAGCCGGGAATGATGGCCTCGTAGCGCGCCCTCAGTTCCAGCGCGAGACCGGGTTCGCACTTCAGCGAAATCGCCTCAGGAACAGCCCCCGGGGCGAGGATGGCGAAGATCTTCCCACCCACCTTCATCACGTCGACGTCGGGGCCAAAGGGCTGTTCTTCCACGGCCCCCGGCAGTTGCGACGCGAACTCTGAGAGCTCTTCGAGACTCATTGCTCAGAGCGATTGATTGCACGTCGTGGTTGAGCGGGCACACGTCGACATCATTCAGCGTCGAAACCTTCGTACAGGTCGTGGGAGATAAGTGTTGCCGGGAAGTTACCCGGGTGCGCCTCACGCCACTTCACCATGGAGTCACTTTTCCCGATTGACTCATTCAACGCGCCGTTATCGGCGAGTCCCTTGAAGGTCTGAATGACGACGACCTTTCCAACGTCTTTTCCCGCCGCACCGGAGAGCAGGTCCACCTGGGACACGCCAGCTTCGAGGAACGCCAATCGCAAACTCTTGATGAGCTCCAGAAACTCATCGAACTTTCCCATATGGGGATCCCAAATCGAAATCTCATACGCCTTTGCCATTGAATGTGACCTCCCCCTCGCGCGAGTGTGCCGCGCTCTGCATCGTTCTTGCCGAATCTACACGTGTGCTCGAGCGCCAATGGGTGCGCGTCGAGCGGTTTTTCGACAAGGCAATGGGGACTTTCCGAAGGCCCACGGCGATGTCGTATTTCCGCTAGTGGCGCACGAACTTCGCGGGTAGTTTGAACCGGTGATCAAAGATTTTGAACGATGTTACGTGGCGGTGCAGTCACGAGACCCGCGCTTCGATGGGTGGTTCTACACCGCGGTGACCTCCACGCATATCTACTGTCGACCGAGCTGCCCCGCCCAAACGCCCATGCGCAAGAACGTGCGTTTCTATCGCTCCGCTGCGGCCGCGCAATTGGCCGGCTTTCGCGCGTGCAAGCGTTGTCGACCTGACGCGTCGCCCGGATCGCCGGAGTGGAACTCGCGAGCAGACATCGCGTCGCGAGCCATGCGCTTGATCGCCGACGGAGTAGTCGACCGAGAAGGTGTTCCGGGATTGGCGGCGCAACTTGGCTACAGCGTCCGTCAACTCGAGCGCACATTACAGAGCGAGATTGGCGCCGGACCGATCGCCATCGCGCGAGCACAGCGCGCGCAAACGGCACGGATACTCATTGAGACNNCGTCTCCCACGGCGCTGCGATCGCGGGTCCGCGGGCCGGTCCGTGAACGCGAGGCATCCACCGCCATTGACTTACGTCTGCCGTTTCGCCAACCGCTGTGCCCCGACAATCTCTTTGGTCACCTCGCGGCCACCGCCGTGCCCGGTGTCGAAGAAGTGCGAAACCAGACGTATCGCCGCACGCTTCGACTCGCGCACGGTCCCGGCATTGTCGAACTCACCCCGACGCCCGACTACATCAACTGTCGAGCTGTGCTCAGCGACATGCGCGACCTGACCGCCACGATTGCTCGCAGTCGATGGCTTCTCGATCTCGACGCGGACCCCGTCGCCATTGATCGGCAGTTGAGCCTCGATGACACTCTGGCACCGTTGATCACCAAGTCACCGGGCCGTCGCGTCCCGCGCTGCGTGGACGGACCCGAGATGGCACTGCGGGCGATTCTTGGCCAGCACATCTCCACGGCGGCGGCGCGCACGCACGCCGGTCGACTCACTGCCCAACACGGCGAGGTCGTCAGCGACACCAGCGGCGGACTGAACCGGCTCTTTCCTCTGCCCGAAGCGTTGCACGATGTGGAACTCGCGATGCCGTTGAAGCGTCGCGCTTCGTTCAACGGACTGGTCACCGCGCTCGCCAGCGGCCGTCTGGTGCTCGGTCCGGGTAGTGACCGAGTCGAGGCACTCGACGTGCTCACGTCGTTAACGGGGATTGGCCCATGGACGAAGCACGTCATTGCGATGCGAGCACTAGGTGACCCCGACGCCTTCCCCGAGACCGATCTTGGCGTGCGACGCGCCGCGGAACGCCTCGGACTTCCCGCGACGCCGGCTGCGCTCGTCGAACGATCGCAACCGTGGCGGCCCTGGCGCTCGTACGCGGTGCAGTACCTCTGGTCGGTCGACGACCACCGCATCAACCACTGGCCCCCTAGGCCATGACCGCTACCCCACAACAGAAAACAGGAGATGAGTCCATGATGCCAACCCTCACCACGACGATCGAGAGCCCTATCGGCCCGCTGTTACTGAGTGCATCAGCCGGTGCACTCACCGGCTTGCAAATGCAGAATCAGCGTCACTTCCGCGAGCTCCCAGAGGGCGCAGTTCATGACGACGTATGGTTCACCGACATCAAGGAACAGTTGGACGCGTACTTCTCCGGCGACCTCCGAGAGTTCGACGTCACGTTGAACCTCGTCGGCACCGACTTCCAGCGACGAGTCTGGGCGCAACTTCAGGCCATCGCCTACGGCGAGACGATTTCGTACGGCGAGTTGGCCGCTCGGGTGGGCAACGCCCACGCCAGTCGCGCCGTCGGCCTGGCGAACGGAAGGAATCCGGTGTCGATCATCGTCCCGTGTCACCGGGTCATCGGCGCCGACGGCTCACTCACTGGCTACGGAGGAGGACTCGATCGAAAGACGTGGCTCCTGGCTCACGAGACGGCGTCGCGCCGCGAACCCTAGACGGTGATCGGACGTTGCGCAGGAGTGGACGTTGATAGTTGCTACATTTCCGTCCATGGCAACGGGCAAGGTGTTCATTGAAAGGCTGCTTGAGCAGATGCGCCCGCTCGAGGTCGTCGCGACGGTTTTGCAGTGAATGTCAAGATTCTGAGATTGACTTGACAAGGTAGTGAGTACCCACTTACAATGACCGAATGATGGTTTCGACCCGACAAACCGCAGCGGAGCGCAGGGTTGCCGTGCTCGCGGCCGCCATCACCGAATTCGCCAAGTCGGGCTACGCCGGCACGTCCACCGAGGCCATTGCTACTCGCGCGGGCATCTCACAGCCCTATCTTTTTCGCCTTTTCGGGACGAAGAAGGAGCTCTTCATTGCGACCCATGCGCAAGTGGGTGACCGCATCGTAAAGGAACTGACCGCGGCGTCCAATGGGCTCGGCCGTGACGACGCGATGCACGCAATGGGCATGGCGTACGTCCAACTGATGCAGGATCGAGAGTTTCTCCAAGTGCAGATGCACGCCTACGCCGCGGCAACCAGCGATCCCGATATTGCCGCCGCGTGTCGCAGGGTCTTCGAAGTCCTTTGGTTTAAAGTCCACGACGAGTTCGGTTTCGGTCCGGACATGATCCAGGAGTTCTTCGCCAACGGCATGTTGATGTCCGTCATGTCGGCCATCGATCTCCTCTCGGTCAATGAGACCTGGGCGCAGTCGATATGCCCCAGCGAAGAAAAGCTGGCGGCGATGTTGGCGGAGTCCAAAGGCGAACTGCACGTCACGTCGTCGAGCGGAGCGAGTGCGTCATGACGACACCAGTATTTTTTTTCCCATTTCTACTTAGTGATCACTCACAACTAACAACTTCCCTGACCAGGTACTCACTGGCGGAGACCCCACTGCCAGGACCACTTCAATGACCACCACCTTGACCCGGCCCACCACCATAGATTCGCCGCGGGAACCCGCCGGGAGGCGCTCGGACCGACACCGCGGCGCGTGGGCGGTCCTCATTACCGGTCTCGCCCTCTTCATGGCTTCACTCGACAATTTGGTGGTCACCACGGCACTCCCCGTCATTCGAGTGCATCTGCACGCCGGACTCTCCGGACTCGAATGGACGGTCAACGCCTACACCTTGACCTTCGCCGTCCTCCTCCTCACCGCCGCCAGTTTCGGTGAGCGTTTCGGACGTCGGCGCATCTTCATGTTGGGCATCACGATCTTCACGATCGCGTCAGCCGCCGCGGCTCTCGCGCCGAACATCGACCTGCTCATCGTGGCGCGAGCCGTCCAGGGCGCCGGTGGCGCCATGATCATGCCGCTCTCGTTGACACTGCTGAGCGCAGCAGTGAAGCCCGAACGACGCACCGCCGCCCTCGGGATCTGGGGCGCCATCGGTGGCGCGGCCATTGCACTTGGGCCACTCGTTGGTGGCGCGGTGACGACCGGCTGGTCCTGGCACTACATCTTCTGGTTGAACGTCCCGATTGGCATCATCCTGGTACCCCTCGCGTGGTGGAAGTTGGCCGAATCGCGTGGCAGCCAAACTCGCCTCGACCTCACTGGCGCCCTCTTGGTGAGTGGCGGCCTGCTCGGCGTCGTGCTCGGTCTCGTTCGCGGCAACGCCCACGGATGGACGAGCACGAGTGTGGTCGCATCGTTCGTTCTGGGCGTCGTGCTGCTCACGGTTTTCGCGGGTTGGGAACTTCGTAGTGACGCACCGATGATGAACCTTCGACTGTTCTCCAACCGTGGATTCGCTGCGGTCAACGTGACCGCCATGCTGTTGAGCTTCGGTCTCTTTGGCTCCGTCTTTTTCCTCTCGCAGTTCCTCCAGACCGTGCAGGGCTACTCGCCACTCGGTGCCGGCCTTCGAATTCTCCCGTGGACCGGTATGCCGATGTTGCTCGCGCCAGTTGTCGGTCTCCTCGCGCAGCGTTGGGGTGGCAAGCCGCTCGTCGTCGTCGGACTCGCGCTCCAAGCAGTTGGTCTCTTCTGGCTCGCGTTGATCCTCACACCCACCACCGCGTACACGCAGATGGTTCCGGCGTTCATCGTGGCCGGACTTGGCATGACGATGTTCTTCGTCCCCATTGCTTCGCTCGTTCTCGGATCGGTGAACAAGGACCTCGTAGGTCTCGCCTCAGGCACGAACGCTGCATTCCGTGAATTAGGCGGCGTGTTCGGCGTCGCGATTCTGGGCGCGGTCTTCTCGTCGAGCGGCGGTTACTTGTCGGCGCAGGACTACGTGAACGGGCTGCGACCGGCGATCTTCGTAGGCGCCAGCATTGTGGTGCTCGGGTTCGTCGCCGCACTCTTGGTCCCAAGTCGTCGTCCCCTCGCCATCCAAGAAAGCGATTCGCTCCAGCGCATCAGGGAGATCCCACTCCTTGACTCCTCGCGCCAGCTCAGTGCGTAGGCTGATTTCAAGTAGCGGTTGCGCCGTCAACGAAGGCCTGGATCGACGGAATACCTCGGTGTGGGTAGTGCTGTGACGACACTCTCAGAGAAATGAGCCACCATGCGACAACACGAACTCGGTGCCCGTCAGTGGAAATCCGCGAACTACGAACTATGGGCGCGACTGGGGCGTGGAGCGGCCGCTCTGTTCTTGGTCGGCGTCGGCGTCGTGAACGCGAGCGCAGCGAGCGCCACCACAGCAAAGAGCGTCAAGCTCACTGACGCGAGCAATGGGCACGTCATCACCGTGAAAACGGGCACCAACATTTACGTGACGTTGACGAGCAACGACTGGACGTTCAGCTCTACCGGTCTCAACAAGATTGCGACGCTCAGCGGTACCTCAACCGTGAAGGAGAACAAGCCCATCGTCACTGGCGGTGTGCCCAGCGCCTGCCAGCCCGGTGCCTGTGGGTACGAGGTTGCGCACTACGTTGCGCTTCGAGTCGGACAGATGCGCCTCTACGCAAGTCGAACCTCGTGCGGCAGGGGTGTCGCGTGTAGCGCCATCGAGCGTCATTGGTCGGTCGTCGTTCGCATTCGCTGAGATACTGGTCCAACGACAAAGACGGGACCACCTTGACGACCACACCAAGCGCCCTCGACGGCTAAGGACGAACTCGCCACGTGCGCGGGACTTGGAGTGGGGGCACTGGGCCAATCACGTGTCTTACGTTGGATCAAGTTGGCAGCCACTTGCGTAAGGCGTCTCGAAACATCTTGTTGCCGGTGGTTCGGATTTCTGTAGTGCTTCACGGCCGGGGTTCTCCGCACGTATCACTCGACGGGCGCCAACCGAGAAGCGCCTGCGGACTGCTGCGCTCATCGCGGGGCGGAACGACGTGGCAATGACAAAGTCCACCTCGGGCGCCTTGGTGGTCTTGGCTCCCGACACTCTTGAACGCGACCAGTGTGCGACCGAGGAACCATTTCAGCGCAGGATCGGTCCATGATCCGAATGTCGACCGCTGCGAAACGCTCGCCTTCGTAGAACCAGAACGTTGTGAGACAACGAGGGCTATTCACGGGGGCGCATGGCCCTCGTTGTCTCACGGCCGTGTCTCTCGAGGGGAATCGATGGAGACTCGCTAACTCGGCTTTGCGGAACAGTGTGACCCAACCAAATCCCCACTTCCCACTCCACCGAGTCCGAACGTAATGCGGTGATTGTGTGTGGCGTTAGGGACCAATGTCACAATAATTATCCACAACCAGCCACAGGTTCTTCACAGCGCGAACTCGAATCCGAAGGGCTGCGGTCGTTTCACTTGTCTGGTTGGGTTCATAGGTTCAGACGGCCTTGAGGACCACGTAGGGGCCTCAATCTCGATGAACGCCACACTTCTCACGTAGATCCGAGGCGTCTTGACCAAAGATGAGAACGAAGTTCTCCTTGTCGACAGAGAGACGCCACGGCCCCTCGACCTCGGATGCGAGGAGGTGAATGGGAGCTCTTCCCAGGGAACGGCAGAGTCGGACCGCCGAGCTCAGCGCCTAGTGGCCCGACTGATCGCGCTGTGACTTTGGACCCACACTTTCTAATTAGAAAGTGTGCGACAGTTGCCGCGTGACAGATCGTCGCGAACAATAATCCAGGGTGCTGTGAAAGTGAAAAGAGAGCACAAATACTTGCTCGGTGCTGAACCAAGAGTTATTGGTGTCTGGCCCGACATGAGGACGCGAAGTCGAGACTTGATCGACGAGAAGGAGTTGATCGCTGCCTTGATTCTCGGAGATGTAACAAGACACCTCACCGATTTCAAAGGTTCGTCTGGGATCCCAACATCCACTTGCGCCATCGAAAACTATGTTGATGTAACAGTTCCGACAAGACCTCCATTTTGAGGTTCGGCGTACTGTAGACCGCTACTTCTGTGCAATCTGCGCGCAGAACGAAGGAGGGACCCATGTCTGTCGACCCAGAACGTTGGACTAACAACACCAAGAGTGCCTTCAGCGCGGCCACCGGGCACGCCGCCTCAGCCAACAACCCCGAGTTGACGCCGGCACACCTTCTCGACGCACTATTGCAGCAGCAAGAGACTATGACCCGACCCTTGCTCGCCCAGGTTGGCGTCGATCCCGACGCCCTGAGCAACAGGGTCCGCCAGCAACTGAACCGCCTGCCTCGAACCCAGGGCGGCGCGGAGCCCGCGATATCTCGCGACGCCCGCCGCGTACTCGAAGCGGCCGACGAGAGTCGGCGCGACATGGGCGACGAGTACGTCTCCGTCGAGCACCTCCTGCTCGCGCTGGCCGAGGAGATCGGTGTCACCAAGGACGCGCTGCTCAGCGCGTTGCGCGCCGTGCGGGGTAACCACCGCGTGACGTCGCCCGACCCCGAGCAGACGTATCAGGCACTGGCCAAGTACGGACGCGATCTCACGGAGGCTGCCCGCAAGGGCAAGCTCGACCCGGTCATCG
>PLZP01000082.1:0-10992 GCA_003152215.1 Acidimicrobiaceae bacterium
GGCGCGCGCCCGAGGGCGTGAACTTTATCTCCGTGTGGAGACAGCCCGTCGTAATGCCGAGCGCTCCGATCGCCGTCGTCGCCTCGTGAAGCGCGGCGTCACGGTCCGTGTCGCTCAGCGACGCGGGAATGAAGAAGCCAGTCTCTCGGAAGTTCTCAGCGGGCGGGAATCGCCCGGTCAACGCCAGATGGCTGATGACACCGTTGGCGACAATGGATTCGACCGAGACGTACGCGGCGTAGGGATCGTCCGCGCGCGCAGGATCGTCCGCGATGTAGCCCTCGAGGACCATTACCGGTCGTGCCGATCCGAGGGCGGAGAGAAGTCGATCAAGATGGTCAGCGTCATTCACCAAGAACGTGTAGCGACTGCCCTGCGCGGAACGGGGCTTCAAGACGGCCGGCCACGCGTCGTCGACTTCGTCGAAGGTGAGGTCGCGAACGCTCTGGCCGGGTTCAATGACGAGACAACTCGGTGTGTCGAGACCTGCGTCGCGCAGAACTGTTCGCTGCTGAAACTTGTCGGTAAGGGCTGCGGCCGTCGCCACGGAATGAAAGGGGAGGCCGAGCACTTGCGCGACTTTGGCGAACGTCGACATATTCGCGTCGAGGTACGTGACGAAACCATCGGGCGCGTAGGGCGCGGAGAGCTCCTTCAGTATCTGCTCAGCGTCGAGCCCTGCGATGTCGACCACTGGTCCGAAGCGATTGAGGAGCTCGGACATTTCGCGCATTTCGGGTGTGGTCGCGTCAATCAGCCAGAGAAGGTCGCATATTCCCGCGGCCGCCGCGGTGAGTTGCATGACCGGCACGCAGCGCGGTCCGTAACCAACGGCGATGAGGGGTCGCTTCACCTTGGCTTCAGTTTCCATCATGTCCCCGACCACGTAGCGGATGTTACCGTTGAACGGGGTCTTGATCGTCACGATCATCGACAGTGAGCCAGCGCAGACTGAGATTTGTCTCGCACGATGAGAAAAGAGTCGGAAACGATGCCAGTCGAAATCATCGGAATGGTTGGAACGAGGGAGGCCTCCGAGATCAAAGGGCCGCTGGTTGACGGCCCCGTGGTCGACTGGACCGAAGGTTCGGTCATTGTGCCGGGCTACCTCGAGGACATTGCGCGCGCCCACGAAGATGCGGGCTTCGATCGGGTCCTCATTGGCTATGGAGCGGTGTCACCCGAAGGTTGGGCGGTGGCGTCCACGGTGCTCAATGCCACGAAGCGGTTGAAGGTGATGGTGGCGCACCGACCGGGTTTCGTGCAGCCGGTTCTCCTCGCGCGCATGGCCGCCACGTTCGACAACCTCACCGGCGGCGGCCGCATTGGCGTCCACTTCATTACGGGTGGTGACGAGGCCGATCAGCGTCGAGAGGGTGACTTCGTCGCCCACGACGCGCGTTATCGCCGCACCGGTGAAGTCATGTCAATTATTCGACGTATATGGAGCGAGGACACGCCATTCGACTACGAGGGGGAGTTCTTTCGATACGAAGCGGCGTTCAGCTCCGTGAAGCCCATGACCCCCGGGGGGATTCCCTTGTTCTTCGGCGGCGCCTCGCCGCCCGCCATTGAAGTCGGTGCAGCGCAGGCCGACGTGTACGCCTTTTGGGGCGAACCGCGAGAGGCCGTTGCGTCGCGAATGGCCGCGATCAATGAAGTCGCAGTGAAGAACGGTCGGACGCTTCGTTACAGCCTCTCGCTACGCCCCATCATCGCGGACACGGAGAGCGACGCGTGGGAAAAGGCTGAATGGATTGCCGAGAAGACCGCCGAGCGCATTGAAATGGCGAAGCAGCGCATGGCTGGACACAAGGACTCCTACGAAGGTCTCGGCGGCGACAAGAACGCCACGTACTCCGTTGATCGAAAAGTCGAGGACACAACATCGGTCGGGCGCAAGCGCTTGATCGAAATGTCGGCCGACAAGGACGTCTTCGACGAGCGACTTTGGATGAAGGTGGCCAATCTGACGGGCGCCGCGGGTAATTCCACGGCGCTCGTGGGCACGCCCGAACAGGTGGCCGATTCGATGCTGGCCTACTACGACATTGGTATTTCGGCGTTCGTGTTGAAGGGCTTTGAGCCATTGGCGGACGCTCGAGCATTCGGTGACGAACTGATCCCGCTGGTGCACGAGGGCGTGAAGAAGCGTGACGCGTCGTCGTCGTAGTCCCCTGATTCCATAACTGCTGGAGGGATCGACGTATTCATTTCTGACGGGCGAATGGCGCGGCACAATGGTCGCACAGCGTTCGTAACCGCGAGAATTGGACGGATACGACTCGACAGTGCCTGTTTCTGGGCATCATTCGCCACGTAGGCTGTAACTCATGCATATTTCTCGTCGCTCCCTTTTGCCCCTTCTCTCCTTGGCCCTCGGGTCGACCGTTCTCGTTACCGCGTTGCCAATCGCCGCCCAGGCGTCAGTGAAGAATCCGACAGCGGCGTCAGTCATCAAAGCCACGAATAAGGCACTCCTCAAGCAGAAGGGCGTGCACGTGGCGGTGAATTCGACGTCGAGTGGCGTCACGAGCACAGTCAGCGTGGACATTGGTAACGGGTACGGTACGGAGAAGATCACCTCGGGCAAGAACGCCGTGACAATCATCGTGACGCCGACGTGGGCCTACCTCAGCGGCTCCAAGACCGGTCTGATCTCGATTATGGGTCTCAGCGCGGCCCAGCAGAAGAAGGTCGGCACTTTGTGGGTAACGATGAAGGCCGCGACGACGCCCTATGAGAGTTTCTCGTCGAATCTCACCACGTCGGTCCTTGGTCACATTCTCCCACCGGCGAAGGGAACGAAGTTTTCGACCGATTCCACGTCGAAAAAGAACTACCAGTTGACGTGGAAGACGGCGGCGTCGAGTACAGCGGCCGCGACCAAGAGCGTCCTCAAGATCTCTGCCGGCAGCAAGACACTTCCGTTGAGTGAGACGATCACGAGTAAGAGCGGGGGAGGAACTACCGTCTTCTCGAAGTGGGGCGAGCACGTTACCGAGACCGCACCGTCGTCGAAGGACACCATCGCCTACGCAAAGGTCCTGGGCACCACCAAGTAGGTCCACTTGTCACTGCGCCAAGTGAACGACGAAGTGGCTGCTTCGTCGTGCGCCGTGAAGTGAAAGTCATAATGCAATGCATGCGGCGCCCTTCGCGAAGCATGAGCCGGGACGCCAAGTTAGTGCTGTTTGGAAAGTACGCCTACGAACTCAGGGTGAGGTAAGGGTTTCCCCCCATACCGAAGTCCATGACTGCGTCGTACGTTTCGAACGTGACGATCAACGTTCTGCACCGGACAAGAAATCTGTGTAGCTAGTGGTGACGGGTCCCAACTCAACCGCCCATGGTTCCACCGCGAACGTTCGATTTCTCGTTCATCTTCTCTTGGTCGCAGCGTTTGTCGCCAGTCTGCTCTCGGCCCTGGAGCTTTCTAAAAAATATCTTGGTCACTCCGGCACCACCGATCACGCAATCATCGGATTCGTTGTTCTGGCGTTCATCACCGTCCACCTCACCCAACGTCGTCACACCATTAAGCGACTTCTCGACGCGCTCGCTCATCGAACGAAGAACTCAACCTCGAAACGTCGCGCGGCGTCAGGCCTAATTCTGTGGCTTCTCACGCTCAACGTCATGGTTTCTGGCACCGTCGACTTGGTGCTCGGCCACGAAACGCTCCTGGCGGTTCCTGGACCGCTTATCTTTCAGAAGTGGCACGGTTTTTCTGCCATCGTGTTGCTTGTCTACGTCACGGTTCACGTCATTCGGCGGCGTTCGCGATTTCGTACATCGCGCATCAGGTAATACGCGTTGACGCAAATGAACCCGATACAGAGACCGGGCGTTCATAGGGCGTCTGCTGCGAGGACGTGACCTCACTCCTACGAATTGCCGAAACAAATCTTGGTGGAGTACGTCTCTTCAAGAAGCAGAAGGTCTTCGTGCGACGAGTTCAATCGAGCAGATTCTCCACTAATCGGAATCCTTGACTCTTGACGTATTTTCCTGTGGCTTCAATAACGAGACCTTCATAGTGTTCAAGTGCGTCTATGAACCCCATGCCAGCGGGACCGGCGACTGCCAGGGCCGTCGCGAGGGCGTCAGCGAGCCCAAGCTCTGGCCCGGCAACCGTTGCTGACACGGTCGATGTTGCCTCTCCCGTAAAGGGATTGACGAGGTGATTGCCGCGTTGGTAGGTGCCCGAGGTTGCCACGGCTCCCGGCGACTCGACAACGCACGCCAACTTCAGAGGACTGTCGGGCCGCACGACGCCGAAGCGAAACGCCTGGCCCGCATCGGGTCCACCGAAACTTGCGATGTCACCCGCCGCATTCACTACCGCACCAGATAGATCGAGCCCCTTCAATTCGTTCAGTGCGCGCTCCGCGGCCCATCCCTTCACCAGGCCCGTCGGGTCGACGCCGCCGGGCATCGACCATGGATCGAACCAGCCCTCTGACGCCCGCCGAGCACTACGACACGCGTCCAGGACTTCGAGGACTTCGTCGGGAACTTCGACCAATGAAAGGTCGCCACGCCGAAGCCGCGACAAGGGGCTTTGCGCCTTCCAGGTACTAAATATTTCGTCAGCCTGCTGCAATGCCAGTTCCGCAGCGTCAACACAACGAATGGTGATCACCTCATCGCGTGCATCGCCACCATAGAGATCGATCGTGATCACCGTCCCCATTACCTCGACGTCACGATGAAAACTGTGAAGCGACCGCGTCTCGGTACTGCTCATAGGCCCAGTTTGGTCAACGCGGACTGCAACGATTGGTGGAAACCGGCCGACGTGTAACTAGCTCCCGACACGCCTTGAATGTTGGCACTCTGGGCGGCGAGCACCTGTTGTTCGAGTTGAGGAATAGCCATTTGGTCGATCGACTGCGATCGATAGTTACCTCCGTCATTGATCGAGCCAATTGACACTTTCACGATCTTTGACCCAGTCACGGTGACGTCCACCGAGAGGACGCCGAAGTAGTAGTTCACTGAAGCGCCCGTCGCGCTGCGCGATACCGTCGATGGCGCGGTCGTCGTCGTGGGCGCCACGGTGGTTGTCGTTGGTGGTGCGCTTGTGGGCGTCGTGGGCGTCGTCCGGACGTGCGTCGTTGGCGTAGTCGTGGGCACGGTCGTTGGAGGTGCCGTGGAGGTGGTGGTCGCATTTCCTCGCGACGTGGTCGTCGTTGAACTTTGCGACGTACTTGGAACTGTCGCGAACGCCGGCATCGAAGGGGTGACTGCGCGGTAGCCAAAGAGTCCCACCATTCCAACAACGGCACCGCAAAATGCGAGTGAGACTCTCTTCATCATGATCTCCTATCGAATGTGACGTTGATGACGTGCGTGAACATGGCTAGAACGAGAACGATTCGAAGTGAAGGCGTTCACGTCTGGCGCCAAGCAGCGTCGCCGTCGCGACGACGTCTTCAGTGAATTGACTTGGGCCGCACACAAAGACATCGGCGTCATGGAGATTCCCAACGATGCTGCGCAACGTGCGCTCGTCAAGTCGGACCTTTTTGCGTGGTCCACAGAGCTCTACGTACTGCCCTTTGCGCTGTTCAACCAGTTCAGCGAACTCCCGTCCGTGCACCACGTGCTCAGGAGTCTGCGCTCGAACTATTACCGTCACTTGGCTCGACGAAGGAAGCTCTTCGAGCAGCGCTCGGAGAGGTGTTACACCGACGCCCGCTCCGATAAGCACGACTCGGCGAGAAGTGAGACGGTGCCGCGTGAACGTCCCGTAGGGGCCTTCAACGAACACCCGCGTGCCGGGCTTAAGACGCGCGACCGCTCGACTTTGATCGCCGAGGCCCTTCACGGTAACGCGCATGTGCGGCGGTCGCGGAAGTGCCGAGAGCGAATAGGGATGGGCGTGCCACCAAAGACCTGGCGCGAGAAAGCGCCACTGAAAGAACTGACCCCCCGACACGGCGAGACGCGTGAGTTTACGCCCGGAAACAATCACCGCGTAGGTGTCAGGCGCGACCTTCCGTACTGAGTCAACGCGCAGTTGGTGACGAAGATTGCGCCACACGGGCAGGACGAAGCGGAAACTCACGATCGAAGCGACCGCGGTCAACGTGATGGCGATCCACAACCAAAGGGTGACGGGTGAGGTGAGAAACATGACCCCGATACGAATCTGGTGAAAGAAGGCCAGTCCGAGAGCGAGGTACATGCAAAGGTGAACTCTCCACCAGGTTTCGTACTTAAGACGTTGACGAGCAATCCGGGCCGAACTGATGCCCGCAGTCAGTAGGAGCACGAAGGCGGCAAGAGCTTCAGGAATGTCGGGATAGTGAATAACGAACGTCCAGAACTGCTTGAGGAAACTTACGCTTGATGCTTGTGCGTAGCCCCAGGTAACAAGAACGATGTGCGCGGCGATAAGCACGATCGGCCAGCCACCAATGCGACGATGCCACTGGACGAGACGGTCTTGGCCAACGCTTCGCTCGATCCAAGGAATGCGTGACATCAAGACCACCATCACCAGCATGGAGTAGGTGCCAACGAGAGCGGCGAGGCGCGCCGCCAACGTGATCCAGCCTCCCGGCGCATGAAGGGCGCCGAGCGACTCACCCCAAAACGCCAACGCGACCGCGATACCGAGTCCGAGGCCGGCGAGCATGGTCAACGCGTCGGTGACGCGGGGGGCCGGCGCGGGACCTGGTCGGTGGCGCGTACGAACACGGCGAACCGGCCGGACTTCGCGCCCAGAATCAATGACAGTCATAGGTATACCTCGCTACTCGCATCTCGTACGGACTCATCATTCACGCGCCTTGCAACCATGGCCCAACATGAGAGATCGTCAGAAAGCCGAGCACCACGCCAACGAGCAGGCTCAGTGTGATCAAGAGTCGCCGAGGTCTCGATCCGCCCACCAACCTGCGCGTTCGTCGCGTCCAGTCACTAGTGGAAACACGGGCCAGGTCCTTCAGGTGACCGAGCACGTGCACGGTCATGAGGCCAAACCACAAGACAAAACTCACTTGGTGGAGTTGCATCAATCGACCGTGCCACGCACTGGGCCCCAAGAGGAGAAGGATGCCGGACGCGAACAACACGACGGTCAATGCAATCACGAATGGTCCGAGGACTCGAAGCGCCACGGGGGGCGGACCTTTGCGCCGATACTCAGGCGATCCGAGATAGTACCGAGCGAAGCGCCACGTCGTGGACGAGATCTTCACGAGAATTGGTGGGACCAATAACATCCCGATGAACACGTGAGCAGTAAGGAGTGATCGCACGCGAAGTACCGTGACGCCCTCAACAGCGAGCAGGATCAAAAGTATGAGCGCAGTCGATCCGGTTAGTCGTTCATTGGCTTCAACACCCCATCGAACCACACGGTCTCGGACGCCTTGCGGCGGGCGCGCATCGGGGTGTGAAGAGGTCGATCGGGCATCACGACGTACCGTTGATGGCGCGGGCGCATGAGGAAACGCTGATTCCACGGTGTCGCGCGGCGCTCGGTATGCGATCGACCCCGACCGCTCCACTTCAAGAGGGAATGCCGGGGTTCGGTACGCGCCAGGTTGTCGACGATGCTCTGGCTGACGACGTTCATTCACGAAAGCAAGGCTAAGAACCGAATCTGACGATTGCCTTACGAGCGACGCATTTTTCCTATTTTCTTATGAAACGTGACGCCAACTGATCTCGAATCGAGCCCCGCCGAGGCGGCTCTCGCCTACGATGCGTTGCGCGTGTGTTGCCTGGATGATGGCGTCAGCAATTGCCAACCCGAGCCCGGTACCACCTGTTGCCTCATCGGTTCGGTGAAACCGGTCAAAAATTACGTCGCGCTCGTCTTTAGAAATACCGGGGCCACTGTCTTCAACGATGAGCGAAAGCCGATGGGCGCTGGTCTGCACCTCAACCCTGACACGACCGCCCGGAGGGGCGAACTTGCACGCGTTGTCGACCAACACGCCGACCAAGCGATCAATGGCCTGTGAAGAAGCACGAACGAGCGTCGTCGTCTCGGGAAGCTCAAACTCTAGGGTCACGTCATTTCGAGAAGCGAGACGCTCAAAGCGACTTTCGACTGCGGACACCACTTCGGCTAGTTCGCACGTCTGCCCTCGGTCGCTCGCCTGTCGCACTTCATCGGATCGAGCGAGCCACAACAGGTCCTCGACAATGTGCTGCAGTCGATGTCCTTCGTCACGAACACGCAGCAACGCTTCTTGATAGGTCTCGGCCCCTCGTGGTCGCGACAGCGCCAAGTCCACTTCAGCTTCAATGACGCTCAACGGAGTTCGCAGTTCATGCGAGGCGTCAGACGTAAATAAGGCTTGACGCCGACGAGCGAGAGCCACGGGAGCGAGCGCGCGCATGCCGATGACGTAGGCAGAAAAATAGATCAAAATGAGCAGCACGCCACCGGCCGCGACCTCAACATCAACAAGAGACGACCGCACACGGTTCACGTCAGCGAGGCTTTCGCCAGCGACCAGCCAGCCTCCTTCGAAGCGGGTCGCCCGGAATTGGAAAATCGAATGGCTTACGGCGGCGGAATGAAGGCCAGACGACCAAACCATTGAAGGAAGTTTGGGCGACCCCTTCTTCAGGGCGTGCGCGGTGCCGTCAGCATCAACGCGCCACACGTAGACCGGCACGTCGTCACGATCACCATCGTTGGAAGATTCGTCGAGCTGCTGGCCACTGCCGCCTCCCTCGTGCGCAATGCTCTGGACAATAGAGAGTTGCTGTCCAAGTCGAGCATCGAGTTGCGAGTTGAGCCGTCCGAGTAACACGATATTCGCCACAACGGCAACCAGCACGAAGGTCACCATTCCTGTAAGTGTCGCCACCAGGGCAACCCCTGCCGCATGACGGCGTTCTATTCGTGACGTCTTCACCGTTTCGCCATCCGATAGCCAAGTCCTCGAACGGTCTGAATCTCCGCCGTGCTTGCCCGAAGTTTTGAGCGAAGCCGCGTCACGTGTGCTTCGATCGTATTCGAAGCCGCCGTTCGATACGTCTGTTGCCAAGCGTGATGCGCAATGGCCTCGCGCGTCACCACGAGCGGGCTTCTGCGCAAGAGGAGTTCAAGGATTGCGCCTTCGGTCAGCGTCAGCGCAATAGGCCGATCGCTCACGGTGCATTGTTGACTTCTCGGGTCAAACGTGAGATCGCCACAGCGAAGTTCGTTGTCAAGTCGCAGGGCCGGACGTCGTTGCAACGCGTTAAGGCGTGCGAGCAGTTCGCCAAATTCGAAGGGTTTGATGAGAAAGTCGTCTGCGCCCGCGTTCAGGCCCTGAACCTTGTCAATCATTGTGTCTCGAGCGGTGAGCAAAAGAATCGGTGTACGCACTCCCGCTCCTCTCACGCGTTCAATAACTTCAACGCCCGAAAGTCCCGGCATTCGCCAGTCGAGCACCGCCACTTCGTACTCTCGTGAACGCAAGGCTGCTTCCGCGCCGGTCCCATCAATCACGGCGTCGACGGAATATCCGGCCTCTAAGAGACCGCGTCCCAACACGTCGCGAAGAGCGCCATCGTCTTCGGCGATAAGAACCCTCATGACATTCACCGTAGGTCAGTCGAGGAAATCCTTGATCTGGCGAATGAAGATTCCTAAGAATCGACCAAGAAAGGATTGGTTGTAATGCGTTCGTAAGGTTCGCCTCTTAACTTTGAGCAATGGTCCTGGCCGAGAACGACGAACCATCGCTGCATCGGATCGTCGCAACGGTGACGGCAAGGAATCAACGCCCTGCGTCACGCTATTTTGAAGAGTGATGACAGTTCGCGCATTGCGCAATCCAGGCCTCGAGTGCTTTTCCTCCTCCCGCGTTACCCGGTGGCTTGCACCGGAGAACGTCTAGCCATGTCGCGAACCGACTATGTTCGTCAGTCGCCGATTGGCGAACCGCGTGCACCGCGTGCACGATTCACTTCCAACAAGAAGCATCGTCGTCGCGCTCGCAATCGACGAATTCGTCGGATTGTCGCACTTGTCTTACTGGGCCCATTGATCTGGTTGAGTTTTTCTGTTGGCGGAGCACTGTTGAATCCCTCACTTGGATCATCCGCAGGATCTCGTTTAGCGGAGTGGGCCCGTACACACGGGGGTTCGGGCATCGTCAATTGGGTCGAAAATGAGTGGTACAGCCACCACCCTCCGAAGGTTGGCGGAACCGTCCCCCCGGGCGCGATCGTAAAGACGTCGGGCCCCGGCGCAGTGAGCTCCTCCGTTCCCCATCTCGCTACGCCGAACCCCATTGCGCCCTTCGCGTCGCCTGCCTTACCCGGCGAAGGCAAGTGGTCACCAGTTGGGCGACCGGTTGACGGAATACCCGCGCTCTATGAAACGACGCTGCGTCCCGACGCGATTCACACGAGCTACGTCGTTGGCGTCGCGTGGATGGACACGAAGTTGCTTCACGCAACCTTGTATTCGGGCAGTTTGATACCAGGAGGCGGCCCGTATACGTATTCGGCACCCATCAAACCGCAAGCGGCGCGCACTCTTGTCGCCGCCTTTAATGCTGGCTTCTTAATGGCGAACGCTCAAGGCGGCTACTACACGGACCATAAGGTCGTCATGCCTCTGCGCGCCGGCGCCGCGTCGTTCGTGGTCTACAAAGACGGCACGTCGGATATTGTCGCGTGGCCCTCCACGAGGGGTGTCCCCAGCAACGTGTCATCGGTACGTCAAAACCTTGACCTCTTGGTTCGAAATGGTCACGAAGTCTCCGGATTGCAAGCCAATGACACCTCGAAGTGGGGCTTCACCCTTGGTAACGCTGTCTACGTGTGGCGCTCAGGTCTTGGCGTCACCGCTGATGGCGCTCTCGTCTACGTCGGTGGTCCGGGACTTAATATCACCGACCTCGCCAATCTTCTCGTTCGAGCTGGCGCGGTGCGGGCCATGGAGTTGGATATCAACACTGACTGGGTCAACTTCAGCTCCTACAGGCCCGCCACAGCAACGGGACTCGCGACAGCGGCGAACGGAGC
>PLZP01000082.1:11027-12217 GCA_003152215.1 Acidimicrobiaceae bacterium
CTGAGCCGCTTAAGGTCGTCGGGTGATTAAGGTCCGCGGACTCACGAAGCGCTTCGGTGACGTCGTCGCCGTTGACGACCTGTCTTTCGACGTCGCACCAGGGAAAGTAACTGGATTCCTTGGGCCGAATGGATCGGGAAAGTCCACGACGATGTCGATGATCATGGGCCTCTGTCATCCCAACTCGGGCACCGTCACGATCTCGGGTCAGAAGTACAAGGATCTTCGCTGGCCGATGCGCGAAGTGGGTGGGTTGCTCGAAGCACGCGCAATTCACCCTGGTCGCTCGGCGTACGCTCATCTCTGGTCGCTCGCCCAATACGGCGGCATCGCCAAATCGCGGGTCGATGAGGTCCTTGAACTGGTTGGACTGACATCTGTCGCCAAACGACGAGTCGGTAAGTTTTCGCTGGGAATGGGTCAGCGGCTCGGCATCGCCGCCGCATTGCTCGGTGACCCGGCGGTCATCTTGCTTGATGAACCCGTGAATGGCCTCGATCCCGAAGGCATTCGCTGGACGCGTTCCCTCTGCCGCGAACTCGCCGCAGAAGGCCGCACGGTGCTTATTTCGAGTCACTTGATGGCCGAAATGGCGCGCACGGCTGACCAGTTAGTCGTCATTGGTAAGGGCCGCCTTATCGCGGAACTCTCCGTAGACGACTTCGTCGCGTCCAGTTCCAAACAGTCGTTCAAAGTGCGCGCGGCGAACACTGAACTGTTGATTCCGGCTCTCGAGAACGCCGGCGCGCTCACGTTGCGAGAACCGAATTCCTGTCTCACGGTGATGAACCTGAGTGCGGAGGTAATCGGCGAACTGGCCCTCGAACAGCAAAATGCCCTCTACGAGTTAACCGATCTCTGCTCACTCGAAGACGCGTTCATGGAAATGACGGAGGGCGCGGTCCAGTACCGAGCGTCATGACATCTACTCTTCTCAGTCGCGACGATGTCACGGAGTCACACTCTCGAGCGGGACTGCGCTGCGCACTTCGCGGTGAATGGACCAAGTTCTGGTCGTTGCGCTCCGCTGGATGGAGCGTCTTCGCGCTCGCTCTCGTCACGTACGGACTTTGTTATCTCTCAACGAACGCCCTGCGCGGTCATGGCCGCATCGGCGATCCGATCATGCGGGTCCTCGTCGGTTTCAACTTCGGTCAGTTCGTCATGGGTGTGCTCGGAGTGCTCTTTTT
>PLZP01000004.1 GCA_003152215.1 Acidimicrobiaceae bacterium
CATCGCAATCGACCGCTCGAAGAGTTGCGACCAATGTCGATGGACGTCCTACGCGCTGCGTTGAAGCGCTACTCCGTACACCTGCCGCCACAAACGTAGCTAGCCAATGGCGGGCGCGTCGGGTCCGAGAATGAGGACGACGTCGTCACCCGACGCGCCGGGCGCGGGGCGCTGACCGTTGAGTGGAACGACGTCACGAAGCTTCACGTGAATCATGTTTGCAATCTGCGTCGCGGCCCATTTGAAGCCGGGGTTGAAATAGACGGAGGTCACCTTGACATTGGGACCAATAACGTTCTCCTGGGGAAGAGTGTCCCAACCTCGAGTCTGCAACTCCTGGGTGTAGGCGCGAGCGAGTCCCGAACGCGTTGTGCCGTTAGCGACTTGCACCCGCACTGTCGACTTCGAGACGGCTTTAGGGTGCGTCGTAGTCGTCGTTTGAGACGGTGGCAACGTCGTTGACGTGGTCGTCCCCGCAGGACTGACGTAGCGCAGCATGAGGAAAGCTGACGCGACAAAGAGGACAACGATGATGAGCACGACACTAAGAGCGGGCTGATAGTGAGAGCCGGGTGGGTTGGACCCGTGCTGTGGCTGGGATGATTCGCTCATTCGTCTCAGCCTACATATTTAGACCACTCTGTCTTCACTAACCTTGGTACTTCCAAGCCGGTGTGGCGCAGTCTGGTAGCGCAGGCGATTTGTAATCGTCAGGTCGTGGGTTCGAATCCCTCCACCGGCTCTCCAACCTGTTCCGTCACTGCTGATCAGTGACAATTCGATAACAGATGATCTGTTAATCGGTAATGCCAGAAGCGTGACACGGTAACGGCTGACCTTTGACACATCGCCCCTCCTTGACGTCGACCTTTGATGTCAAGGAGATGACCCGTGCTAAAGGACATCAGCAAATCTCTCAATACGAACTGGACTTGTAGGGATCAGACGCCGAAGATCTCGACACGCGAGTATTCCGAACTTGATTCACCGACAATCGCCCCCTCACCTGCGGCGCGTATCGTCACACCTTTAACTCGAAGCGCATTTAGACGTAGACGAAGGAATTGCGCAACGTGCTGAGCCCGCGCTCGACTCAACGACATGTTCAGAGATACCAATCCGGTGGTGGCGGTATAGCCGTAGAGGGTTACCGTTGAATACTTTTTGGCTTTGACGGTCAGAGCGATTCGGTCGATTTGGTTTTTAAGTGCAAGCGACAATGATGACGAATTCTTTTTGAATGAACCCACGGCTCCAAATAAGGTCACAGGCTTATGGCCCTTCCATTGCGCGTAGAGAACTGCTGAGCTCGTCAATCTGAGCGCCTGACCGAAGGAATATGACTTTCCAGTTCCTTTGGGACTCGTATTCCATTCACTCATTAGGAATCCGCTCATGATGAGTCCGCTTTGATCTGGCAAAGTAACCGTCGATCCGGGCGCGCCAATAATGGGTGCAACCGAGCCACTACCTCCATTTGCGTTGAATGTGAGAGTGTCACTTGGTCCGAGAATCCACTGCGCGAAAAGTGTCTGAGCTCCAGTGACTACATATGTGGATCCACCAGCATATTGAGTTCCGCTTCCATCAGCAGAAGTATTCCAGCCAGAAAACGCAAATCCAGAATTCGATAGGCCAGTCACTGTTGGAAGAACAATTGACGAATTAACTTCGCCGTTAATAGAAGCGATTGATCCAATTGCTCCATTGGCGGAAAAAATGACTGAATACGCTGCAATTTGGACCCACTGGGCATAGAAGGTGGACGAACCAATCGGAGTGATCGCACTGCCTGCCAAACCCACCAATGCTCCGCCGGTTGACTCCGTGAACCACCCAGCAAACGTGAATCCACTACTCGTGGCATTCGGTAAAAGCAAAGGAGAGCTTCCCACCGTGTAGACCGCTGACGTCGCGCCGACGAGCCCACCATCGTATGCGTAAGTGATCGAATAAACGTCTGGGATCCACTGAGCGTAAAGAACTTGGCTCCCGGTAAACGTGAAAGTTGCTCCGCCTGCATATTGTGTACCGCTGCCATCTGCAGCCGTATTCCAACCTGCGAAGGAATAGCCGGGATTCGTCATTCCCGAGGAGAGTGGCAACGTCGTTGAGTCGCCCGCTTGGTTTGTCATTGACGCGACGACACCGGTCCCACCGTTCGCTGCGAAGCTCTGAGTCACAGTTGGAAGAACTTGCCAGATTGCGAATAAACCCGTCGGTTGTGAGAAATTGAAGACTGCACCATTGGCATACGATGTCCCACTTCCGTCCGCCGCCGTGTTCCAATCAATAAATGAATACCCAGGATGAACTATTGGTGGATTGATATTCGAAAGGACCGTTAAGGGCGTCGGGACATTTGCCGACTGAGTTGAGTAAACGGGATCCGTGGCACTGTCGTTTTCGATGAAGGTCACAGTGTGGGAGATTCCTGTCCATATGGCATATAGAGCCGCCGAGACTGCAAAGGGATAAGACGCACCATTTCCATACGAAGTGCCGCTCCCGTCTGGAGAAGTGTTCCAATCATCGAACGTAAAACCGACGTTCGAAAATGCCGGGCTCACATTAACTATCAACGTAAGCGGCGTAGGAGCATTTGCTGACTGAGTCGCGAAGACGGGATCGGAACTGTTGTCATTTTCGACAAATGTCACCGTGTGGTACAGCCCGGAGCCTGAGGCTGAGTCAACTAGAGGTGCGCCAACGGTTATTAGGACAACTGAGATTGCGACTATCGCTGCATAGCGCAAGTTGAAGAGATTTCGCTTCTTGAAGACATCCTTCATGACTTGAACCCTGAAATGAAATTGCCGAATCGAGTATTGACAGTACGACGCATTTGGAAACCTTTGAAAGTAGGAAGGTGCGCCTGGACATGCAAACGTACGTACGGCAGCTACGACTCCGATGGGAGAAAGCGT
>PLZP01000026.1 GCA_003152215.1 Acidimicrobiaceae bacterium
ACCGAACCGATTAAGACGCCGTCTATGACTGCATGGAGGAGTGCAGTGCTATTCAAGTGTTACTTCCCCCAAACCGGCTTCGGGTACTCGATCTTCACCGAATTGGGGTCGCCGATTGGGTTCACCTGCACGAACTTGTTGCCGGTCGTTCCCTGCCACTGGAACGTGTACGCCGTCATCAAAGGATTCTCCCCGAGTGCGTCGAACTTGGCACTACCCAGCACCGTGTGCAGCGTGACGCCCGAGTGGAGGTAGGCGATGATCTTGGCGTTGTTGAAGCCCTTGGTCGCCTTTACGGCGTCGGCGACCACCTGTCCGACCGCGTAGGCCTCGGCGACGTCGGCGTTCACCTTGGCGGGCGAGCCGCCGTACTTCGCGATGTACTCAGCGACCATGGCTTTGCTCGCCGCGTTGGACGCCAGCCCGTACCAAGAATTAGGCACCATCACGCCATCCTCGTTGGACTTGCCCACGACCTTGCTGAAGGCGAGGCCCTGGTCAGGACCGGCGGTCGCGATGAATGCCTTGGGCGAGTAGTGCGCCTGCTCGAACGCCTGCATGAACGCCTGCACCGTGGGCACATCGACCGATCCGAGTATGACCACCTGCGCCTTGGCGGCCACCACGTCGTCAGCGATCGACGAAAAGTCCGTCGCTTCAGCTGGGAAGACCTTGTAGTACACGGTCTTTATGCCCGCGGCCTTCATGATCTTCTCGGCGACGGGGATCTGCGGCTCCGTGAACGGGTCGTCGGACGTGGCGTAGGCAACGGTCGTCGGACGCTGAGCTTTGGGCAGCGACGAAATCCACGTGGCGAAGGGCACAAGAGAGTTCGCAACGGGAAGGGCCACGTCAAAGACGTTTTTCAGTCCGGCCGAGAATACTGAGGGAGCACCGCCAGCTCCTTCGACCATGGCGTAGCCGTAGCGGTCGACGGCGCGTGCCGCGGGCTCGGTCAAGAGTGACGAAAATGGACCGAAGGTCAAACTCACGTGACTCGACGAAATGAGACTCTCGTAGTTCGTAACGACTTGGGTCTGACTCGACGCATCTGATTTGACGATTAGGTCCACTTTGTGACCGAGCAGGCCGCCCTGCTTGTTAATGTCAGTGGCCCACAGTTTGTATCCCTGGTCGAAGGCAACGCCGTCGGCCGAAAATTCGCCCGTGAGCGACAGCGAGATACCGATCTTGACGGGAGCGCCCTTGGCCGGTGGGTTGTTCCCACTGGACCCGCTCGCCCCACTTGTTGTCACCACCATCAACATTGCCGCTCCCGCGACCGATGTCACTGCGAGCGCGCGAAACAGTCGCCTCGATTGGTTCATTTTCCCCCCTGCGGTTGTGCGGTTCTGGACATCCCCCGAAATAGCCGTCATTCCAGAACCGACCGCTCAATGAGCGATTTCGTAACCCTAAAGGCTGAGGCGTGGAACAATCAAGCGCAGGACTCCGAAAACAGTTCAAAAACCATGAAACGATTTCAATCGCGACCTTAGAACGCATGTTCGCCTCTCGTGTCACAGCTCACGTCAATGATGACGACGTGGCGCCCCATCACAACGAAGCGAGACTGTCGCACGCTGGAGAAGTGCTGTCCCGGTCGGTCACGTTCCAGTTCGCACTCGATCCGAATCGGGAACAGCGAATCCTCTTAGAAAAGTGCGCGGGCGCTCGTCGCTTCACCGTGAATCACCATTTGGCTCGAGTGAAAGCCAATCTCGATGCTAGGTCAGCCGAACGAGGGGCTCCCTGCGAAAGCGAGGAGTCACCTGAGCTATCGACGCCTGCGCTTTCCTGGTCAGCCTTTTCCTTCACCGCCGAGTTCAACGCTTGGAAGAACGGAGAGTCCGATGACTCATCTGTGAATGAGGATGGTAGTTGAGGCCTTGCCTGGCGCCACGAACTCCCCAGCGATGTCTTCGAGTGTGCCAGCGTGGACGCGGCCCGAGCGCTTGAGAACTTCGCGGCATCGCGAAACGGGGAGCGACGTGGAACACCCGTCGGGTTTCCTCGCCTCCACGAAAAGGGAAAGGTTACGCCGAGCTTTCGGCTGCGCAATCGGACAACGGCGGGTCGGTCGCCGTTGAGCCATCGCATCCGCTTCTCCAATCCCTCACACCTGCGACTACCGAAATTTGGACCAGTCAAGGTCTTCGGACCTACCCGCAAGGTCCGCCGGTTGATCGATGCCGGTCGTTTTCATATTTACTCGGCGACGCTGAGACAGCGTGCCGGTCGTTGGACCGTGTCGCTGACCCGCGTCGCTGCCGAACTCCACCAGGCCGAACGCAGCCGGTCAGACCGTCACGCCGTTCCCGTGGGAGTCGACCGAGGGATTATTTCCCTTTGCGTCGCCGCGGACGCCAACGGCGTTCCCTTCGAGATCTTCGAGGGGGTGAAAACACTGAAGCAAGCGCAAACAGTGCTCAAGAAGTCCAACCAGGCCCTGGCCAGAACCAAACCGGGGTCGAAAGGTCACCAACGAGCACGTTCCCGACTCGCGAGGCGACATCGCAAGGTCGTCAACACCCGACAACATCTCGTCCACCAGGTCTCCAAGACCCTGGTGGATCGAGCCCAGGTCCTAGTGATCGAGAACCTCAACGTCGCGGACATGTTGAGGAACAGCCACCTGGCGAGGTCCATCTCGGACGCAGCAATGGGAGAACTCTCTCGCCAAATCCTCTACAAGGCCAAATGGCATGGAGTTGAGGTCAGAGTGGCTGACAGATTCTTCCCGAGTTCCAAAACGTGCTCGGGCTGTGGCGCGGTCAAGAGTGACCTCAACCTGTCGACGCGAACCTACACGTGCGATGCCTGCGACCTGGTGATCGACCGCGACCTCAACGCGGCCATCAACTTGGCCCGCTGGCAACCCAAAGAGCCCACCGCAGAGGAACCATTGGCTTCAACGCGTATCGTGCTTCTCTCCACAGCCTGATCTTTCTTGGATCTGCACCGCGAAGCACGCGGGAAGAGCCGATTGTCACCCGCACAAACGTCACGTCAGCGTGATGAGGGCCATGGGTCGGAACCGAGTACTCAGACGAAGAATCGTCTGGGACGTCGGACGGTGAGTAAGCACCGCTGAACTACTGGGTTCAGTTGGTCAAGGCGAGCCGGTGGGTCCACATTGGACACACGCTGTTAAAAGTTTTCGGGACGATTGGCGCCATTCCTGGATGAGACTGTTCACAAAGACCACTGATGTCGAGTGATCCAAGGGGGATGATGACGGACGCACTTTTAGAGACGGCGATTTCGAACTGGGGGCCGCGCTTCACCGCGAACGGTGTCGATGCGAGTGACTACGCGCGGATCACGAACGTACTCGAACGCTGGGACGACTGGTGTCGAGCCTGGAGCTCGGGCGCCGAGGACCATCTTGATCTCGG
>PLZP01000017.1:0-1749 GCA_003152215.1 Acidimicrobiaceae bacterium
TGGGCCGAGGCGCTGCGCGAGTTCTCCTCGCGCAGCGGCGAACTACCCGCCGAGGAGGGCTACCCCGCGAGCCTCTCCTCGTCGCTCGCCGCCTTCTACGAGCGCGCTGCGCGCGTCACCACTCTCGGCGGGAGCGAGGGATCGGTGACCCTCATCGGTGCGGTCTCGCCCGCCGGTGGCGACATGACCGAGCCCGTCACGTCCCAGACCGTTCGCTACGTACGCTGCCTCTGGTCGCTCGACCGCGACCTCGCCTACGCGCGCCACTACCCGGCGGTGACGTGGCGTCACTCGTTCAGCCTCGACGACTCCCTCATCGCGAACTGGCACGCGGCCCAGGGTCGCGTCGGATGGAACGACTCACGCGCGAGGGCGCTCGCCCTGCTCGCCGAGGCCGACCGCCTCGCCTCGGTCGTTGAACTCGTCGGCCTCGGAGCGCTGCCCTCGCGCGAGCGCGTCGTGATGCTGACCGGACGCCTGCTACGCGAAGGTGTGCTCCAGCAGAGTGCGCTGAGCGAGAACGACGCCTACTGCAGTCCAAAGAAGCAGTCGGCGCTGCTCGACATGGTGCTCGCCGTCCACGACCGCTGCCTCGCCCTCGTCGANNCGGACCCGACGACGACGCCGGCGTGACCCGCCTTCGCGACGAGGTGCTGGCACGAATGGGGACGTCGTGAGCGACACTGGCGTCCCCGTGCCGGCGCGCGAAGTCGACGCCCCGATCGAGTACTCCGGCGCCACCCGGGTCGGTGGTCCCCTGCTCGCGATTCGCGGGGTTGAGGGCGTCGGCTGGGACGAAATCGCTGCGGTGCGACTGGCGTCCGGCGAGCTTCGTCGCGGCCTGGTCCTCGAGGTGAGCGGTGACGTCGCGATCGTCGAAGTCCTCCAGGGCACGGGTGGCATCGATCCCGAGCGAGTGAGTGTCGCCTTTGAGGGTCGCCCCTTCGACATACCGGTCGGCGACGGCTGGCTCGGCCGGGTCTGGAACGGGATGGGTGAGCCCCTCGACGGAGGGCCGCCGATGCTCGCCGGCGAACGTCGCCCCGTGAGCGGCGCGCCGCTCAATCCGAGTCAACGCGACGTCCCGAGCGATCCGGTCTTCACGGGGATCTCGGTGATCGACGCGCTCGCGACGCTCGTTCGCGGACAGAAACTCCCCGTCTTCTCCTCGGCGGGACTGCCCCACCTCGAGCTCGCGGCCCAGATCGCGGCGCAGGCGAACGTCGCGGGAGAGAACTTCAAGGTCGTCGTCGCCGGCATGGGCCTCACCCACGCCGACGCGGCGGCGATGCGAGAAGTGCTCGAGTCGCGCTCGGCGTCGGGCGATCTCGTGCTCGTACTCGACTCCGCCGATGACCCGGTCGTCCAGCGAGTCCTCACGCCGAGAGTTGCGCTGACCATCGCCGAGTACCTCGCGTTCGAGCGCGGCCAGCACGTACTGGTGGTGCTCGCGGACGTGACCAGCTACTGCGAGGCGGTGCGCGAGGTATCGGCGGCGCGCGGGGAGATCCCGGGACGGCGCGCCTACCCGGGTTACCTCTACAGTGACCTCGCCTCGCTCTACGAACGATGTGGACGCATCAAGGGCAAGCCGGGCTCGGTCACCCTGGTACCCGTGCTCACGATGCCGGGCAACGACATCACCCATCCGGTTCCCGACCTGACCGGCTACATCACCGAGGGACAGATCGTGCTCTCGGCGAACGTGCACGCGACCGGCGTCTACCCGCCCATCGACGTGCTCTCCAC
>PLZP01000017.1:1759-6375 GCA_003152215.1 Acidimicrobiaceae bacterium
ACCGAGACCGACCGGATCTACCTCGACTTCGAGGACGCCTTCTACCGTGACCTCGCCAACCAACGCCCCGACGAGGTCCGTTCAATGGACGACACCTTCGAACGGGCCTGGCGCGTCGTGTCGGTGCTGCCCGCACGCGAGCTCACAATGATGCCCTCGGCGAGCGTNNCGAGCGCGACGCCACGAACGAGAGCGCGGAGCACCGTGGCTAGCGAGGCGCCACCCGGGCGCGCGGGTCGCCCTTGGCTGCTCGAACGCATCGCCACCGCCGCCCACGGCGTGGAGTTGCTTCGCCAGAAGCAGCAGCTGCTCTCTCGAGAGCAACGCCGTCTCGTGCACCACCGAGAGGACACCGAGAAGGAGTGGGTTCGAGCCTGCGAGGAGGCGGACCTCTGGTCGAGCCGGGCCGACATCCTCTCGGGGACGACCGCGACCAGAGTCGCGGGAGCACCGTACGAGGGTCGCGCGGACGTCACGTTCTCGTGGCGCAACACCATGGGCGTGCTTCACCCCGACGAGGCACGCGTCAGTGCGCCCGACTTCCCCGCCATGGACCGCGCTGCGCTCAATTCCGCCATCGGACCGTCACGCGACGCTCACGTGCGAGCCCTCGAGGCGGCCGCGCGCCACGCCGCCGCCGAAAGCGCACTGCGCGCCGTCGAGACGGAACTCACCACGGCTCATCGGCGCCTTCGCGCAATCGAGCACCACCGTCTCCCCGCGCTCCATGAAGAACTGCACTCCTTGGAGCTGCGACTCGACGAAGTCGAGCGTGAGGAGCGACTCGTCACACGCTGGGCCGCGCAACGACAGGCGCAGGGAGGCCATCCATGACCCACCGGATGCTCGTCACCGTGGACGACACGACCGAGAGTCTCGGCGCGGCGGCGACCGCGGCGCGCCTCTGTGTCGACTTGCACGCGACGGTACGCGTGCTGACCGTGATCGAAGACGACCTCGTCGGCGAGGAACTCGACCGCGCGACCGGTTCCCAAGCGCTCGAGCGTCGGCGCCAGGCGGCAACCAACCTGCTCGAGTTCGTTCGTCGCCGAATCTGCGCCGAGGGTGTCGAACCTTCGAGGGTGGAGGTGAAACAGGCCCTGGGCGAGCCCTTCCGCTTGATCCTCGATGAAGCGCGGAACTGGCCCGCCGACATGATCGTCATGGCCGTTTCGGACGAACGCCGGATCCGCTCTAACTACGTCGGCAGCGTAACCGAGCAGGTCATCGAATTCTCCACGTGCCCGGTCCTCGTCGTGCCCGCGGCGTCCGAGCGCCACGCGAACGAGCTCCCGCCCAGTCCAGAGAACGTCTGAGTGACTCCCGTGAGGCGACGACTGGTTCCGGATCGACTGCAGTGATTCATTCGTAGTTGGTGAGTGCCTCCCGGCCACCGGACTTCGACGCACTTTCTCAAGAATGCTGTCGGCCAGTTTCGACGTAGCGCGATGACGATGACCTTGCTCCGTTGGACGACACCCGGCTCAACGGCTCGTTCGCGCTCTGGCCGCCACCTGCGAACACCAGACCCTGGCCAATGTCCAGACCGATCTTCTTGGAACAGAAAGTCTCCGTGCACTACGCTGCGGCGGGGCGGTGACCTGTGATTGCCTCAACCCGGAACGGGGTGTTCGAGAGTGACGAGAATTCGACAGAGCCCGGTAGTCGTTGCCTTCTTGTTCGTGTGCACAATTCAAACTCGCGCATAGTCTTTGATGTCTTGCTGGAACTCTTCGACTATTTGAGGGCTCAAGGTAGGTCGCGTGTCGTAGATGCAATGTAGAACGAGTTGAGTGGTAGCCAACTCGGACCCATTCTCCAAGAGTGCCTCCTCGAAGACTGCCTGGGCGGTACGCCGTGCTGCGAACTCTATATCCGCCGGCGTGAAAAGTGACGATGCCGAAACGATGGAGTCAAGGTCGATTTCATCGTGTGGGATAGTGGAAAGGTAGCGACTCCAAATCGCGCATCGAGCCTCAGGATCAGGCGGTCCTACTGGGATGACATAATCAAAACGACCGTGACGCAAGAACGCCGGGTCGAGCGCGCGCACCGAATTAGTAGCACAAACGAGCAGGCGTCGATCCTTTTCTCGAAAATTCGGAATGATCTTCAACATCTCATTGGTCACGCCGTGTGCCGCTGACAAAGTACGTTGCTCACGCGCACTTGCGATTTCCTCCACCTCGTCGATAAATACCACGACTTGGTTGAGCTCTCCAACTAAATCAAAAGTCTCGCGAAGTGCATACGCGAGTCCCGCTGGCGACTCTCCAGCGAGTCTGCTCGGGAACAGCTCAACAAACGGCCATCCCAGACTCGACGCAATGCCTTTTGCGAACGTCGTCTTACCGGTCCCAGGCGGTCCGAACAACATAATGCCCCGGGGTGGAATAAGGCCAACCCGACCAGCGAGTTGCTCGTTGGCCAGTGGAAGGATAACTCGGCGTTCCACGAGTTCTTTTTCGCGAACCATACCGCCGAGTTCGGCCCAGTGGCCGGGACCGAGCAAGCGGCCACCTACCTCGCGGAGAATGCCAATGTCCGTGGAGGCGACAGACTCAACCTTCTCGTACAGCAATAGACCATTTCGGACGTTGAACCCGCGGTGCTCAAGTGCCGCCGTACCTACTTCTTCGCCGTTGGCGAAGAGGCATGAGATTCTCTGCACTCCCCGAGTCACCAACCGATTCTCTAACGCCTCAAGTAGGGCGCTGCCAACACCCTTCCTTCGCCAGTTGTCCGCGAGACTGATACGCATAATCCATGCGTGACTCCCATCGACTAGCGCCACGGCACTTCCGACAAGTTCGTTACCAACAACGGCTACAACTGCCGGCTGGCCGGCTCGGATTGCTTCGATAATTTCGGAAAGGCCGAATGCTGCGGCAGCGCCTGCGGTCGCAGGGTCGCCCCATAAAGGAATTGCCTGATCCAAGTCGTCATCAAGAAAGTCGCGTATCCGCCAGCCCGTCATTGACACTGCCTAATTTTCGATGATCCACTTGAGGCGCGAGGTGACTGCATTCAGCAGCATACCTCCATTGCGAAACCGGTCGGTTCTCGGAAATAGCCGCACTAGTAACTCAAGAAGATGAGCGTGATGAACTTCATCTATACCTCTATCAAGGGGCGGAGCCGAAAAGGTATTCGCAGAGAACTATGGTCAAGACTGTCTATAGATTTCGATTGATTGGCGTGATACGGCGAACTGCTGACGGAGTCAGAGGATGAAAATCACTAAATCCTTGAAAGTACTTCTCTCTCCGGAGGGGCTCGGAACGCTTGGCATCGTAGTTGCAGTCATTGCGATAGGCACGGGGGTTGGACTATCAATCCGCGGGCCTCAGAAGGTCACTCCGAGTTCGTCATACCTGTTGAGCAGTTACAGCAGCTACCCACGCCTTGACGGGTATGTGATCTACCCCAACAACTTGACGGGGTCGCCTCCAGTTTCGAAGGCACAGGCGCTCGAAATTCTAAGGCGAGATTCGCCGATGCCATTGGGTGCGCGTGGAACTTCGCTCACGTTCCAGTTAGACGACGCGATCATTCCCTTGAAGGCTTCAGAGACAATGCAGCCCCTCGGTATCGGATGGCCAGACGCTGTCCACCTTCACGTAGTTTGGGTTGCCACATTGACCCACGCCCCAATCATTGTGTATGGGCCATCGACTGTTTCGGCGACGGGAACATGGACTGCAATGATCGACGCGAGGACCGGACACGTCATGATCGTTGAAAACGACTCTGCCAAAGGGACCGTGCGCGCGAAGAGTGCCACGACCGTGCTGGAGCCTGGCACGATTGTCGGTCACCGCTTCGTCAAGTCCTTCACTCTCTCCGACGGTGCGCTGACACTCACACCGTTTCGAGGAGTCACGCCACATCTTTCCTACGCGGAGGAGACCCTCCTGTGGGCGACCGACGGATTAAGTGGAACCGTCGAGGGAGTTGGCTTTGCTGACGTCACGCTGAAGCTATCGACGACGAAGGTACAAACCGGACCGAGGATCAGCACACTGGACGACACGCCGTCACTAGTCGAGTTGACGAAGAGTGAAGGTGTGTACTCCTGTACGGCGCAAACGGCTGGTGAAGGGACGTCAGTCGTCCCGGTCAGTCAAGGTTGGTACGCCGTGATCCTGCCGCTCAACCCGGGCAAGAGCGACGTCGTCTTCCGTGCCGCGAGCAATGTATGTCGGCAACTCACTCCGAATACGGTGGGCGCCGCGTACGAGGACGTGTCCATTACCTGGCATTTGGCGACGCACCCCACGACAGGGACGGTCATCGTGGCCTTATTGCCGAAGTGCGGGCACATCATCATGTCGGGCGGTGGCGGCAATGAATTCACGCGCAAGTTCGAGTACCAGGTGGAGGCGGCGATTCTGGAACGATCGCCCGGAACCGCGTGCTCGCCCGCCACTGAGGTCGACGAGGGTCAGAATTACGCCACTCCCTCTACGACCCACGGCTTCGTTGGTCCGGTGTTGAATGTTGGGCCCCACGCCGGCAAGGTGATGACGCCGGAGGGGCCGAGGCAGCAGCCACTCGTGTGATTTCCCCTACGGAGTTAGTGGCCAGTGCAAGGTTGCACTCCTGCCCCGTCGGGC
>PLZP01000093.1 GCA_003152215.1 Acidimicrobiaceae bacterium
ATCACCGCCGCGACGTGAACGTCCTTGTGGGTATCGACGCCGCCAATGACGACGCGCTCAATATTTGACATGCTGTAACGGCCTTTCATCCTCGTGGTGGAATGCACCACCAGCCGGGACGGCGGACAGGACACGCAAGGTGTTGGTCAAAGCTCCTATGAGGTCACGTTCGTCCGACCGGTTGGTGCGTGTCCCCAGGGCTGGGTCGACAGATCAGAGACAAGGCACGAAGCCGGTATCACATTGAGTCAGGCCCAGCCCTAAGGGACTCTGACATCATGCGTGTATCTCAGCGGACACATCTTCCACTTCCCCCGTTAGGTGTCAAACTAACGCCGCTGATTAAGACTGCTCAAGGCGTGACCGTGGGCGATACCGTGACCACGGTGAAGTCGTTGGAGCCGAGTGCTCGCGTCGTTGACAACTCCTTCATCCCTCTTGGCATATTCGCGCAATTGGTTTTGACCCGGCGAGTGAATGCCGGAACCTCCAACTCGGCATTGACGGTGAGCCAAATATCAGCGGCGGACGGCAATTGCTAGCCCGAGGATGACCCCGTGTGATATGGGACGGACGCGATGGGAGCGCTGCTGCTCGAGTCTGCTCCTGAAGCAGTTGACAGTGGTCAGCCGATAGCAGTCCCCTGATCGCCTAGGCCGGGGCGACGGGCGTGATGCTGACGGCCATGGCGCTGACGTGCCTCTTATGGGCCTTCGCGCTTCGGAAACATTGACGGATAAGTTTGCGCGGCCTAACTCTTGCCAACAACTGACTCACAGTTAGTTTGTGAGTTACTTCAGGCACTGGTACTGCGTACGTCCCGGTGGGTATTCGTCGAGTTGCGTTAGCTCCGGACACCCGTCGCAACGCGACCGCGTATCTTGAGGTATCCCAGGTCATGATGTTCACATCACAACACTGCAACAATACTCAGTCTCTATTCCAACAAGTTTATACCAAAATATCCTGATCCACTGGATTTTATGACCTATGACCCTACTCCTTTGCGGATGCCAAAACCTACTTTTATTGCAACGCAACGGCGGTGAAGCCATCTACGTTGATGTGATTTTTTTCAGTCGATAGATGGAGCATCAATGAATACTGACCGGTGCATACGTCGTTGTGCCGCTTTGCTTCTCAAGGTGGGTTGGGCATCTGTCCTCTTGGCGTCAGGGCTCACTTTCGCCACTGCTTCCAGCGCCTCCGGAGTCACCGCGGCGTCCGACACACATGCTCAAACTTCGCTGGACGGCATCCCGGCGTCCGCACCGCTCATCGCCTTAGCAAACGCCGTTACGGCCGCTCAGAGCAACGGCCCCGTGCCGAGCGTGCTCGTTCCGACCATCGCCACCGCGCTGAGCGATGGCGTGAACCTCGGCGCGTGCTCGCAGTACCCGGTGTTCACCGGCAGGGTCTGCAATCTGGGCGATCCGACGGGCGCCAAGACGCTGGTGGTCTTCGGCAACTCGCACTCCGTGATGTGGGTGCCGGCGCTCGCGTTGATCGCCAAGGCCGAGGGCTGGAAACTCTACCCAGTCGTGCGCGAGGCGTGTGGGTATGAGGTGTACGCCAACTTGGGTCACCAGTGGGGCCCACTGAACGTCTGCACGAAGTTCTACGACTGGGCGAAGACCACGATCGCACGACTGCACCCCAACGTCATCGTGATGGGTAGTTACGACGTGACCACGCAGTGGATCGCCGGCGAAAAGTTTGTCGTGCGCCAACTGAAGCCGCTGACGAAGCGATTCATTCTCCTCGGTGACGACGTCGGAGGGGACGCGCCGGAAGGGTGCTTGGCTCGCATCGGCGCCACGCTGGGCACCTGCGCCAAGCCTGAGACTTCGGACTCACTCGCGACGCAAGCACAGAGCATCGCGAGTTCGACCAAGGTCAACTTCCTCGACGTTCGTCCTTTGGTTTGCGAGGACGCGATCTGCCCGGCGGTCATTGATGGTCTCATCCCCACCAAGGACAGCGCGCACCTGACGCCCCAGTTCTCGACGTTCTTGGCACCCGCGCTGGCGTTAGCGCTCAACCTGGACGGTAGTGACACCATTGCCTTCGTTCCGGTCGCAGTGCCTCCCGTCACTGTCACCACAACCACGACAACCACGACAACCACGACAACCACGACAACGCTGGGCCCGGGATGAACCGCCGTTGTGGGACGTGTGCATTGTCACCTGCCCCGCAGGGTCGTGGCGCGACGCTCGTTTTCATGACGGTGCTTCTTTCGGCGTTCGCGCGGGCGCCGCGGATGAGCACCGTTCGCGAGCAGATGACCTTGGTCGGCCATCTACGTGACCGAAAGGAACATCAATGTTCACCCGCTTGATGACTGGCGTTTCTAACGCCCTACGTTTCGGAACTCGCGGCAAGAACGCTGCGACACCCAAGTCGAAGTTCCGCCAGGACATCCAGGGCCTACGCGCCCTCGCCGTCGGCATCGTCATCTTGGATCACGCGCACATCCCTGGTGTCAACGGTGGATTCATTGGGGTCGATGTCTTCTTCGTCATTTCCGGTTTCCTCATTACGGGCCTGTTGCTCGGTGACATCGCCAAGCACGCTCGCGTGCGGTTCCTGAGCTTCTACTCGCGCCGCGCTCAACGCATCTTGCCTGCCGCCACAGTGGTCATCCTGGTGACGTGTATCGCGTCGATCGCGCTGCTCGGCATCATCCAGGCCCGCTCGGTGCTGCGCGATGGTGTATGGGCCGTGTTCTTCGGCGCCAATATCCACTTCTCCTCCGTCGGCACGAACTACTTCGCCGCGTCGGCGAGCACGTCGCCGCTCCAGCACTTCTGGTCGCTGGCAGTCGAAGAGCAGTTCTACCTCGTCTGGCCCGCCGTGTTGGGAATCGTGGCGTTGGTCTTTCGTCGTAAGGGCGTCGTCGGTCACGTGCCACGAATCCCCATCGCGTTGACGCTCGTGGCCGTCGGTGGTCTGTCGCTCTACCTGTCCGTGGTGCAGACCGCGTCGAATCCAACCGCCGCGTACTTCTCCACCATTGACCGCACGTGGGAACTGGCGATCGGTGCGTTGCTCGCCGTCGCGCTGCCGTGGTTGGGGAAGATTCCCACCGCGCTGCGCTCCGCCCTTTCGTGGGCCGGACTGGCCAGCATCATCACGGCGGCGTTGGTCTTCACGACCTCGACCGCAATCCCTGGCTACGACGCGTTGCTGCCGGTCCTCGGCTGTGGTGCGCTACTCGTCGGTGGTGTTGATCTGCCGCGCTACGGCGCGCACTCGCTCCTCTCTATTCGACCGCTGCGCTTTCTGGGTGACATCTCGTACTCGCTCTACCTCTGGCACTGGCCGATTCTGATCATCGGAGCGGCGTACCTGGGCGCGCGTGACACGTTGAGCGTTCGCGCGGGTTTGATCCTTGGTTCAGTGGTCGTCGCCACCCTGTCGTACTACGGACTCGAGAACCCACTCCGTCACGTCAAGGTGTTGTCCCGGCGCACGTGGCGGGGTCTGGTGCTCTGGCCCGTCGCGACCGGGCTCGTCATTTCAATCGCCGTCTTCGGTGCGCCGAGCGTTCCCTTCGCCGCAGCGGCCGGGGCCGCCAGCACGACCGTCTCCCCACTGAGCGCCGTGCGAGCAGCGGTCGTGGCGGGCCAGAAGGCCGAGACCATCCCCGCTCGTACCGACCCCGGCCTGCTCACTGCGAGTACCGACAACGTGAGCCTCGGTGCCTGCAGCCAGTATCCGGTTTTCACGAAAAAGGTCTGCAACCTGGGTGACCCCACGGGCACCAAGACGATCGTCGTCTTCGGTAACTCGCACTCCGTGATGTGGGTACCGGGACTCATCGTGCTGGCCAAGAAGGAACACATGAAGTTGTATCCCATTGTCAAAGAGGCGTGCGCCTACGAGGCCTATCCCGATCTCAACCTGGAATGGAACATCGCCAACGAATGCACCGCGTTCTACGACTGGGCCAAGAAGACGATCAAGGAACTTCACCCCGACATCATCATCATCGGTACCTTCTCGAAAACGCCACACTGGTTGGCGGGGGAGACCTCGGTCATCAACACGCTGAAATTGCTCACACCGCGTCTCATTTTGTTGGGCGACTCTCCCTACATCAACCCCCCGGCACAGTGCCTGTTGAAGCCCGGCGCCACTCAAGCAACATGTCTGTCACGCGAGGCGGCGCTCGGCGTCAAGGTCCAAGCACAGGTCCACGTGATTGCGGCGAGCACCCATGTCCAGACCGTCGACGTGACGAACCTTTTGTGTGATGATGCACTGTGTCCTGCGGTCATCAACGGTCTCATCCCGACCTACGACGGTAGGCACCTGACCCCGCAGTACTCGACCTTCCTGGCCCCGGCGCTCGAAAAGGCGCTCAACTTGCTCGGAACGAACGTAGTACCCATTGTCTCGCAGCCCCTCTTGAGCACAACCACGACAACCCAAGGCAACTGACAATCGCTGCGGTCATCGGTCGTCCGTCGCTCTTGCGATGTCCGCCAGAAGGAGTGCCGTTTCATTTCGTCGATTACGCCGCTTCCTTCGCGGGGGCGCCGCTCGTCAGGGATAACAAAGTGATTGAACTGCCTTCAGACAAAAACGCTCGATTTCGCGTCGATGCATAGAAAAGGTCGGGTATCTTTCTGCCGAGCTGTCAACCTCTGGAGATCCGTGCTGAACGAACAGGCCACCTCGCAACCAAAGCGCCGACTCGCGCGGGCGGGGCTGTTGCTACTGGCGTTCTGGACTCTGACGTCGGTCGCGACGGCAGCCAATGCGTCGGGCGTCGCGGCCACGAAACCACTGGTGCTGCTCGCTCGCGCCGTCGCGGCCGGAGAGCACAACGATCCGCTGCCCGCGACGACGACACCCAGCGTTGGCCACGCGTTCACCGATCACGTCGACCTCGGACGTTGTAGCGCGTTTCGTCGACTGCGTAGCGCTATCTGCAACTATGGCGACCCGAACGGCACGAAGACCGTCGTGGTCTTCGGCAACTCGCACTCCGCGATGTGGGTACCGGCCGCTGCCGTGGCGGCCAAGGCCAACCACTGGAAGTTGTATCCAGTGGTGAAAGAGTCGTGCGGTTACGACACCTACACCGACGTCGTGCCGGGACTCAATGCCAACAACGAGTGCTCATCGTGGTACGACTGGGCGAAGACGGTCATCGCCCGACTGCACCCCGACGTGATTGTGATGGGCAGTTACACCAAGACCACCTACTGGGCGAACGGTGAGCGCACGGCCATCGCCCAGTTGCGACCACTCACAAAGCGCTTCGTGCTCTTGAGTGACTCACCGTGGATCCCAGCTCCGGCGAAGTGTTTTCTCATCGCGCACGCGACGCAGGGCACGTGTCTGCGCCGCGAGTCTCCACGACGCATCGCTGCGCAGGTCCGGACGCGTGCGCTCGCCACGGTGATGCACGTGCAGTACCTCGACGTCACACCGCTGCTCTGTGACGCGCGGCGCTGTCCCAGCGTGATCGACGGTATCATTCCGACCGCGGACGGCTCGCACGTGACCCCGCAGTACTCCGCCTTCGTGGCTCCGGCCTTCGACAAGGGGCTCAACCTGACGGGCAACCACACCGTCGCAATCGTGCCGGTGTCGGTGCCCTGATTCGTTGGCCACTGGCACCAACCTCAGGATTTAGCGCCTATAACCGGCAGGGCAACGCGGTGGTGAACCGGCGACGCGAATCCGATGCTTTCCTTCGACGCAAATCATCGTCGATCGATTACTGGTCGAACACTGTGCGGTGTCACAGTTTCATACATGGATACAGACGCCCGCGCGAACTACTACCGTGGCAGTTAGGGCGTTAAGTCCTAACTTTCTTCTCGTCTTACAGTCAGGCAATAAGAAGAAGTGTGAAATGGGTCTTCCCGGAATGGTCGTAACACCATGTACATAGGCGGCGGAACAGTCCTTCTAATTCTCATCATCGTCCTCATTGTTTTCCTCGTGAGGAGATGAATCGCGAGATTCACTCAGCCGAGGGAAATGTGGATGAAGGCGCCGGGATGTTTCCAGTAACGACAGACCCGAAGAAGACAGCGAGGTTCACGGCATCGTCATGAAACTGGCGAGCGAGAAAATCACGGGTGCTGTCGAATAAAATACTGAGAGCCGCTCGGCGATTGGCGACAACGTCTCGCCGACGGTGACCAAAGAGTCCCCCCCTTTGGTCACCGTTGACGGTCCCAGCAAAACGTTGGAAACCGAACGCATTCGCGCGGCGAAGCCGTTGGACGTTGAATGGCCACTTCTTCCCTGGTCATGAGCGTTTTCCACTCGTGGGTTTTCCCACCTATGTAAGACGCCCCGCAATGGTTGCTATGGCGCCGACTCCGATGAGGACCCCGTACGTCTGTATCCACGTCGCCCAACCGCCGGGTCGCGCGCGAGAGATAAGTCCAGCGAAGGTCAGCGCGATGACACAAGAGACCACCGCGGCGGTCGTGCCCGACGTGAAGAACCACGGCACCGCGGGCACGATGATCGTCATTGACGTCGCTACGCCCATGATCGTCGCTTGTCGGAGATTGCGCTTCGGATCGGAGAGGAACTGGCTTGCCGCCATCCCGAGTCCTTCGGCGACGAGCAGGCCGATGACGGCGGCGAGAACGACCCTTCTTCCATGGGACATTGTCGCGAGTATCAACGCGATACTCGCAACCAGTCCGTCCGACGCCCCGAAAATGGTGGTCGTAAGAGTTACTGAATCGGTGCCCTTCAAAGACGTACGCTTCACGGTTGAAAGTTATCGCTCTTTGACGTTTCGACTCCTTTGATGACGCCACAAAATTGCCGTCCATGAACGTGTGAGGTGGTCACGCGAATGATGACGAGACGGTCCCAAGGCACGGGACAAATTGTGACTTTTGACCCTACAACTCCGAACCTTCCTCAAAATATTCTCACTTTGTGGAGGGTCGATGAAGGCTCACGTTGGGTCTCAAGGCTCTTCAGGAAGTGGGTGAGGAAATGCTGTCAAAGTCTTCCCTACGGGAGCTTGATCTACCGGTGCGTTTCAGTTCTCCGTGGGGGTTAGTGGATGAACTGTTTCGCGACGGCGAATGGCGTCGGTCATTCAAGGTTGAGGAATCCCACGATGGCGGGTCGATAGTCATCCGTGCCGAGTTGCCCGGAGTCGATCCCGAAAAGGACGTCACCGTGGAAGTCGTTGGCGATGAGTTAGTCATCAGAGCCCAGCGGACCGAGACGAAGCGGAGCGAGAGCGATCACGTTCACCGGAGTGAGTTCCGATACGGATCATTCACGAGGAGCATTCCAATTCCCGATGGCGTCGATGAGTCCAAAGTCGAAGCGACGTACAGAGACGGCATCCTTGAGGTGCGTCTTCAGTCGCCGGGCGAAGTCGACGTCAAAGAACCTCACCGAGTGCAAATCAAGCACGACTAGAGGTGAGCCATAGGCGAACGAGTCGCCTCGTGGACGAGAACGCACGAGCGGGAGCTTCCCCCCTTCTCGTGCGTTCTCGGCGTTGATACAGCCAGCGAAATTCTCTTGGGCTACCGACCCAATTCGCAATCCGTTCGTCGACCCCGAAGAACGAGATATTGGCTCGGACACGCACGAATTGCCGTGGGATACTCGCTTCGTGAGAGCCGCTCTTCACGAGCACTACGGCGGACCTGACGTCGTCTCAATCCGCGACGTTCTCGTTTACGCGAGCCATCCCCCAGTTGAAAAGTGACCAGTTAAGCGAGAAATATCTTCGAATTGCTGGTCGACGCGTCGCCGTAGGGAGTGGATACGTGACCCGATGAGGAATATGGCCACGTGTGGTGGCTGCGTAGTGATACGAGGAGTAACCATACATTAAGTTAACTAATTGTCGAAGACTGTCACCCTCGCAAGAGTACGAAACGGTAAGACGTCTACAAGGGAAGAGTTCATTATGGCCAGTGTCGCAACTGTGGCGCCGACCCTGAAGGAGCGGAAGTCCGTCGTCGGTCGATCCCTGTATGAGGAGCGGTCCCAATTCTGGTGGCAAATCGTGACCGGCGCCACTGTCCTGGCCTACCTCGCTTCATTGGCTTTCATCCACCGACCACTTGACGGTTACTCGAGTTTCTGGGACGGTTGGGTGGGCAACATCGCCTGCACGGTGCCGATTGTTCCTTTGTTGCTACGCGCCCGCCACTCGACAAAACTGCGCACCGCGTGGCTTGCGTTGGCCGGCGGCGTCGCCCTCAACGACATCGGGAATATGGTCTATTTGCTCCACGACCAAAACATTCATCCGATACCTTCACCGGCCCCGAGTGACGTGGCCTACCTCTTGTCCTACGTGGGCTACGCCATCGGCGTCACGTTGATAACCCAGCGATCGTATGGCGCGCGCATTCTCAGCGCACGCCTTGACGGAGCCATCGCTGGGCTCGCCGCCGGTGCGGTGGCCGCGATGCTGTGGTTCGATTCCGTCCTCGATGTCAGTGGCAATCCGCTCCAGGTCGTGGTGGGAATGTCGTACCCCTTGATGGACCTCGCGCTCCTGATGCTGTTGGTGGCGGGGCTTTCCCCGATGCGGTTTCGTCCCAACGTGATGACACTGGCGCTGACGTTAGCGATTGTCTGGTTCCTAGTGGGCGACGTCATCGACTTGAATCAGGTCGCGACGAACTCCTACGTTCCCAACACATTGCTCGATGGGACCTGGTTGATCGGGATATGGCTCTTGGCGGTATCCGCCTGGTCGAGTCCCAATCGCCGTACGGAACCGAGGGCCGATGAGGCGGTGGCCCCGCACGGGATCCTCGTGATTCCCACGGTCTGCGGATTGCTGTCGTTGGCGGTGCTCGTTCGATCCTTGGTCCATCACGTGTCGAACGTTTCCTCGATGTTGGCGATTTGCGCGTTGCTGCTCGTGATCGTGCGTATGGTCTTTACCCTGCGTGAGGTTCGTCAGGGCGCGCTGAACTTCCGTGACGCTCGGACCGACGAGCTCACGGGTCTCGGCAACCGACGCAGTTTCTCCGAGGATGGTCTGGCGAAGTTGGCGTCACTGAACGGATCCAAGAGACTTTGCGTTCTCCTCATCGACATGGACGGATTCAAGGAGGTCAATGACTCCTTGGGGCATCGCTGCGGTGACGAATTACTCAACATTGTCGGCGAGCGATTGCAGAACGGACTATCGAACCGCGGATCGATTGCACGAATCGGTGGCGACGAATTCGCAACCTCGTGCGTGGTCACTTCAATCGAAGAGGGCGTGACAATCGCCGAGGAGCTCAACGCAACGCTCGCCGAGGCGGTCTCTCTTGACGGCGTGACGGTGCGCACTGGTGTCAGCATCGGGGTTGCCATCTCTCCCGACCACGGACTCTCACCCGCTGACCTGTTGCGTAGCGCCGACGTCGCAATGTACCAAGCAAAAGTGAGCCACACCGCGGTATGCACCTATCACGCCGAGAAAGACCCCAACAGCCGTGAACGCCTCGTGATGATCGACGAACTACGAGCCGCCATCGAATCGCGCGAACTCACCCTGCACTTTCAGCCCCAGCTCGATCTGCGCACTTCGGCCGTGCGCGGCGTCGAGGCACTCGTGCGCTGGAAGCATCCGACGCGAGGACTGCTGTACCCCGATGACATCGTTTCCTTGGCCGAACACGTAGGGCTCATTCTTCCCCTCACGCGCGCTGTGCTCGAGCAAGCCATTGTCGAGGCGAGCAGGCTCGACCGAGCGGGGCACCGACTCCAGATGAGCGTCAACATCACGCGCTACGACCTCCTCGACGATCAACTCCCCAGTTTCATCCTTCAACTTCTTGAGAAGAATGAGCTCCCTCCCAGCCGTCTCACCCTTGAAATCACGGAGTCCAGTGTCGGTGAGGAGCCGGAAAACGCCAAGCGATGCATCGAGAAACTGCGTGCCCGAGGTATAGGAATATCCATCGATGACTTCGGTGTCGGCTACTCATCAATGTCGCAACTTCTTAACTTGCCGATTGATGAACTCAAAGTCGACAAATCGTTCGTCCAGGCCCTAGGGAGCGACCGGCGTGCACACGCGATCGTGCGTTCCGCCATCGAACTCGCCCGGGCCCTCGACCTCACGCTCGTTGTCGAAGGCATCGAAACGATCGCGAATCTCAAGATCCTTGAAGAGATCGGTGCCGACATTGGACAGGGATGGGCCATCGCTCAACCCCTCTCTTCGATTCAACTCGACAAGTTCCTCGCCCTTTCCTGCGTCGATGGTGTTTTCACTTCGCTGGTCGCGGGAACAGTCGGTCGGTAACGGCTGTCTTCAGCCCGTACAGAATCGCATGGTGCTCAGAACACTCGCTGAGAACTTTCAACTGGATTGACCTCCCTCAAGTAGACGCGTCAAAAGTAACGTAAGGGCCCTCAGCTCAGCATCCGTTAATCGATTCATCACCGCAGGCGGCGTTGACAGAATGTTGTCGGCAATGGCGATGGCTTTCTCACCCGCTGGCGTCAACGCAACAAGTTTCCGCCTGTGATCGTCGGGGTCGGCCTGACGTGTTACCAACCCCTTCTCTTCGAGTTGGTCGACAATCACCGTCGCGTACGGCGCGTCGAAACGCTCGGCTCGAGCGACGTCGCCGAGCGTCATTGGCTCTGATCGAAGGAGGAACAGTACCTTGGCCCGACCAGCGCCCGGTCGAAAACCCAGCGCTTCGGCAAGTTCGCGTTTGCGACTGTGGTCGTCGACGAATGATTGCAGGAGCGACCAGACCTCGCGCGTCATTTGCTCTGGTACTTGCGCGTCATTGGACACGGGTCACCTCGCCGCTTTCAATTTCCAGTTGGGTGGCTGTTCGCTCAGCGGTGCGCAGTGCCCACTTCCCCGTAGAGACCACGCCAAGGAGAAACACCGCGACGCCACATCCGGCAATGACGTCCCAGGCAGTATGACTCGCCGCGATGAAATTCGTTGTCGCGCCCGCAACGAGCGAGCCCGTTACCGCAACGCCCAGTGAGGCGCCGATTTGGCGGCCGGTTGACGCGACGGCTCCGGCGACCCCGGCGCGCTCTCGCGGCATTCCCGACACGGCCGTATTGGAGATCGGTGCATTGACCAACCCGAAACCAATCCCGAACACGCTGTACGAAAGCAACAACGCTGTGTCGGACGCGCGCAGGCCGAGTCTTGCGAGTAACAGCGCTCCCGCGGCCATGATCAGGCCGGCGAGGGTCAGTGGAAGACGAGGCCCACGGCTCGCCACCATTCGTCCCGACAGCGGCGCGAAGACCAGCGTCATCAGTGCCATTGGCGCGGTAATCAGGCCAGCGTGCAACGGGGAGTAGCCCCGGACGTCTTGGAGATAGAGGGTGTTGAGAAAGAGGAAACCGCCGAGCGCCGCGAACGCGAAGAGGGCAATGGCCGTCGCCCCGGAGAATGGGGCGGAGTGAAAGAAGTGAATGTCGAGCAGTGGCTCGATGCGTCGTCGCTCAACGAGTACGAAGGCGACTGCGGCGAGCGCCGCGATGGCGAAAAGGGTAAGCGTGGTGGCCGAGGTCCACCCTCTGTGCGGCCCATCAATGATGGCGTAGACGAGTGTGGCGAGCGACAGCACGATGAGGACCTGCGCGGGCGGGTCGAGTCGGCGCGCGTGCGGAGCCTTTGACTCTGGAACGAATCGTTGCGTAAGAGCGATGGCGGCGATGCCAATAGGGATGTTGATCCAAAAGACCGATTGCCATCCGACGCCGGTCACCAGCACACCACCGAGGACTGGACCCAGAGCCAGACTGAGTCCAACGACACCACCCCAAATCCCCATGGCCTTCGCCCGCTCCTTGGGATCGGTGAACGTATTGGCGATGATTGACAGGGCGACGGGGTTCAACATTGAACCGCCGATCGCTTGGAGCGCGCGAAACGCAATGAGCCAGCCAACGGATGGCGCCACGCTGCACAGCAACGAACCGAGAGAGAAGATTGCTAAGCCGATTTGAAAGATGCGTCGCCGACCAAAGCGGTCCGCAACAGATCCCGACAACATCAAGAGGCACGCGAGGACCAAGGTGTAGGCGTCGACCGTCCACTGAAGGCTGCTGATGGTTGCGTGCAGATCGTGCTGAATTGAGGGCAGTGCAACATTGACGATGGTGACGTCAATGCCCACAATGAAGAGGCTCATGCAACAAATCGCCAACGTCACATTTGGTCGACTCTGGGTGCTCACGTTCTTGCCTCGCCTTAAGTGCTATTCGTTGTATAGACAATAACTATTGTAGATACTACAAGTAAAAGAGAATCCGGAATGATGATCCCAGTTGGTCCTCGCCAAGACCCGGTTACGCTCACGTCGTAATGTGCTGCATGGAAGTGTGCTGTGCATAGGCGGCTGTAGCTCAGCGGATAGAGC
>PLZP01000001.1 GCA_003152215.1 Acidimicrobiaceae bacterium
ATGACGGCGACCTCCGCGGCCGAACAGCCCCGTCCGCCAAACTCTTTCGGCCAGGACACGCAAAAAAGATTGGCCTCGAGCAGTAGGTCGGCCCAGGCATTCAAATCCTTGGCCACTTGGCCTTCGGCGTGGCGAGGCACGACGAGTCCCTTAATACTTTCAGGTGCGTTGGCCTCAAGCCATTCGCGTACCTGGCTTCGAAGCCGCTCGCCCTGTGGTCCGTAGTCAATACCCGTCGTCACGCTCTCCACCCTCTCATCCCATTCTACGAATGGTTGCTAACAACCTACAGATCTCGCAGGGACTCGCTCACCCTCGAGAGCTGTCGATTCTCGCTGAAGTCAGGCAACCCGAGTCGCGCCTTCTCCTCTTCACTACGCAGCATGTTGTAGTTCATACCTACGCGTATCGCCGCGCGAAAACCCATGATGTCCTGTGCGGAGTTCACGGCCTCTTTGATCATTCGCAGACCAAAGGAGTCCTTCTCGGCAATCTTCTTCGCCATCGCGGTCGTGGCGGCTTCGAGCTCGTCGCGAGGTACCACTTGATTAATGAAGCCAAATTCCAACGCTTCCGCCGCCGTGACGAACCGACCGGTAAAGAGGATCTCCTTGGCGCGGCGAACGCCCACATCCCACGGCACCGAAAAGTACTGCAACAGTGACGGCAAGAACTTGGCGTCCTCGGAGGCGATGATGATGTCCATGCCGGCGGCGAAGGTCCAACCCCCGTAGATGCATAAGCCGTGCACTTGAGCAATCGTCGGCTTGGGAAAGTCTCTCCAGCGAAGAGTATTGGCGACGTTCAGGTCCCATCGCTTGTCGAAGCGGCCGATCAACCCATCTTTGTAGGGTCGCTCTTCTAAGTCGGCGGCCTCCTCCGGTGTTCCCAAGTCGTGACCTGACGAGAAGTGGTCACCTTCACCTGAGAGGATGACGACGCGAACGTCGTCATCCGTTTCGGCCAGGGCGAAGGCCACGTCCATCTCTTCACGAAGAACTCGAGACTGCGCGTTCTTGTATTTGGGACGGTTGAGCACGATACGAGCGATCGGTAAGTCGACCTCGTACCTAATCTGCGTGAACTCCGAGGACGGAGTGAGTTTTGGTGCCATGAGCAGTACCTACATCCTTTCGACGATTGGTGTTGAAATCAAAACAGCGCGACGTGTTAGCGGTTCTTCCACTGCGGCTCACGCTTCTCCGCGAACGCCTTGGGACCTTCCCGTCGATCTTCGCTCAGATACACTGCATCTCGATATGCTTCGGAGAACTTGACGGAGTACTCAATCGGTAGGTTGCGACCAACCCGGACCACACGCTTGATCGCTTTGGTGGCCAGTGGAGCACCCTTGAGAATGGCGTCCGCGATCTTCTCCGCCTCGGCCATCAACTCGTCTCGATCACTCACGAGTTTTTGTATGAGACCAATCTGATATGCGCGTTCAGAGGTAATGGGGCTACCGGTGAGCTGGATCAACAACGCCTCCCCCAGTGGCACGACGCGAGGAAGCTCGTGGAGCCCGGGTCCCGGCAAGAGGCTTCGGCGCACTTCGGGTAGACCGAACGTTGACTGGGCCGTGGCGACGCGAATATCGCAACTGAGCGCGATCTCAAACCCTCCGGCGAGACAGTAGCCATCAATTGCCGCGATAATGGGCTTGCGACTCGAACTCAGCGCTTCAGAAGCACTGACCCCGGTGTTGCGATGAGCCTTACCTTCCTGTTCGTCCTTCGACGCCACTTCTTTGAGATCGAGGCCCGCAGAGAATGCCTTGCCGCCCGCGCCGGTAACAATCCCGACAAACAGTTCGTCGTCTTGATCGAACTTCTGCACGGCTTCGACAATGGCGCTGCGCAACTCTGTGTTCAGCGCGTTCATTGATTTCGGTCGGTTGAGGGTTATGTAGCACTTACCGTTATTGACCGAATAGGTCAACACGTCCTGGGAACCTTCGACCATGCGTTGCGACTCCTTCTGTGACCTCACCGAGAACGGTGAGTGCGCGACCTCCGTGTGAGGTCCGCCTTCAAGTACGACTTACTTCTCAGCGCTCGCGCGCTTGGGAGGACCGGCAGAGGCGTACTCCGTGCCGGGCGGGTCTATCGCCCAGCTCGGTGCATTCCCCCACTTGTCGACGAACACGAGCTCAGAGAGCGGACGACGTCGAACGGTACCGTGACTGCCCTGCGGTTTGCCGAGGGTGATAGTGCCGGCGATAAAGATGTTCGGCGGTATGTCCAGGAGTTTCACCAGTTCATCTTCGACGGCTAAGTGGTAACCCGTTAAGACACCGCCGTATCCCAGCGCACGAGCCGCGAGCAGAATGTTCTGGACCGCAGGATAGATTGACGCCGCCTCAAGCTTGCTCGGATTCTTTTGGCGTATAAGACAGGGCAGAATGAGAATCGGCGCCTTCTCAAAGTTGTCAGCAAACTCTTGCATGGTTCGAGCCATTCGCGTTTTGCGGGAGTTGCCCTCGGCGCCGGAGCCACTGTCGTAGCCATCTCGCGCACGCATGCCGGCCCACGCAGACCTTGCTCGCTGCGCGATGAGCTTCTTCGCTGCCAACGCGTTCGGACTGTCCGTCAGAACGATGAATCGGAAGTGCTGACGATTGGTCCCCGTCGGAGCGCGTGTGGCGGCGAACAATATTGCCCGCAACACTGACTCTGGTACCGGTTCGTCCTTGTAGCGCCTGATTGCTCGAGTCGTCGTTAGACCCTCGAGCAAACCAACCGTATCCGCAGGGAGCGGTGCACGCGCGTCCAACTCCCCGTCATCATCCGGCACNNTGCACGATAAGGCACCTTTCTCGTTCTTGACCCCGATTGCAGCTCTTCGAGCTGCAAGGAAGTTGCTTAGGCCAGTACGAGCGCGTTGCCCATTAGATCCAGGAAGTTGTCCGAGTAGAAGCGGCGGATCTCATCATCCGAGCGGCCCTTAAGGCTCTCCTCGAAGCGCCCGATCGGGTTGCGACCACCCTCAGGGTGCGGGTAGTCCGAACTGAACATGCAAATGTCCGGACCGGTCTGCGCGATGATCTTACCCACAGGCTCGTGCGGGT
>PLZP01000125.1 GCA_003152215.1 Acidimicrobiaceae bacterium
GTTCTCGACTCCTCGTGCAGGAGTCGATTGCTGACGAAGTCCTGCGACGACTGATTCGCCGCGTCGAGCAACTTCGTGTGGGTGATCCCATGGATAAGAACACGGACGTGGGCGCAATAAATTCAGCGGCGCAGTTGTTGCGCATCCGAGAGTTGACGGCCTTTGGCGAGAGTGAAGGAGCGACTCGCTACACGAGCTCGTGCCCGTTGCCCGACCAGGGTTACTGGTTCGCCCCAACCGTCTTCGCCGACGTCTCCCAATCGCACCGGATTGCGCGCGAGGAGATCTTCGGACCCGTACTTTCCGTGCTGACTTTTCGAACGCCTGAAGAGGCCGTCGCCAAGGCTAACAACACGAACTACGGACTGGCGTGCGGCGTCTGGAGCGAGAAGGGGAGCCGGACACTGTGGGTAGCGGAGCGACTTCGCGCCGGTGTCATCTGGGCCAATACCTACAACCGTTTCGATCCGACGAGCCCCTTTGGCGGCATGCGCGAGTCGGGTTTTGGTCGCGAAGGCGGACGCCACGGACTGGAGGCGTACCTCAATGTCTGATGGCCGCCTCGATGTTCGAAAGACGTACAAGCTTCTGATCAACGGTGTCTTCCCGCGCTCCGAGTCCGGGCGCAGTTATGAGGTCACCACCGCGAAGGGTGACTTCCTCGCGAACGTCGCGCAAGGTTCGCGCAAGGACGTTCGTGACGCTGTGGTCGCCGCGCGTGCGGCCCAGGCGAAGTGGTGGGGCGCCACGGCCTACAACCGTGGCCAGGTGATCTACCGGCTGGCCGAGATGGCTGAGTCGCGGCGCGACGAGTTGGCCGAGCACGTGGCGCTGAGCGAAGGTGTCACCAAGAAGGTGAGTCGGGGCACGGTCTCGGCGTCGATTGACCGCATCGTCTGGTACGCCGGGTGGACCGACAAGATCGCCCAGGTCTTTGGCGGCACGAATCCGGTCGCGGGACCGTTCTTCAACTTCTCGATTCCCGTACCGAGTGGGGTCGTGGGCGTGATCTGCGCGCAAGAGGCATCACTTGAAGGGTTCGTTGACGCCGTCTTCGCTCCACTCTGTGTCGGGAACGCCGTCGTGGCGCTCGCCAGCGAGCGTCGGCCGACGCCGGCGGCGTTACTCGGGGAGATGACGACGTCATCGGACTTCCCCGTCGGCGTGCTCAACATCATCACCGGCCTCACGGACGAGTTGACTCCGACGCTCGCCTCCCACGAGGACATTGACGGGATTGATCTGGCCGGCGCGTCACCCGAATCGGCCGACGAGTTAGCCGCCGCCGGGGCCGGGTCGATCAAACGTGTGTTGCGTCCAAGTGGGCACGACAACGATCTTTCGCTTCGACGACTACGTGCCTTTGTCGAGACTTCGACGGTGTGGCACACGATTGGACAGTGATGACGAATCCGTACAAACTCGCGCAGCGAGCGGCCGACGAATTGAGAGACGAGAGCGGCTACGACGGTTACGACATTGCCATCGTGCTCGGATCAGGTTGGCGTGAAGGTGCGATTGCCCTGGGCACGCCGACGAGTGAGGTACCAACATCGTCCCTGAGCGGCTTCGTCGCGCCAACGGTCGTCGGCCACAGTGGTCAAATCCTTTCTCTTACAGTCGGCGATCGACGTATTGCGCTCGTGGCCGGACGGGTGCATCTCTACGAGGGCAATACCGCCGACCAAGTTGTGCACCCCATTCGAACGGTCATCGCGGCCGGTGCGACGAAAGTCGTCCTCACCAACGCCGCCGGCGGCATTGATCCTTCGTGGGGTCCCGGCACGGTGGTCATGATCCGCGACCACATCAACCTCACGGCGACGTCGCCACTCGAAGGACCGCCGCCACCCAAGCACTACGGTTCTCGTTTCGTCGACCTCACCGATCTCTACAGTGCACGACTCCGCTCNNATGGGCGCGACGCTCGCGGGGATGTCGACAGTGCTCGAGGCTATTGCTGCGCGCCATCTCGACGCAGAAGTGCTCGGACTGAGTCTCGTTTCCAATCACGCGGCTGGCGTGACGGCGGGACACCTCAATCATCTCGAGGTTCTTGAAGCGGGACAGTCGGCGGCGGCCTCCCTTGGCGCCCTCTTGACCCGCGTCATTCCAGTCCTGTGAACCAAGAACTACGCGACAGCGTTGTTGCGTGGATCGCCGGCGATCCCGACGGGGATGATCGCGCGACGCTTCAGAAACTCTTAGACGGTAACGACGAAGCGGAGCTCGAGCGTAGGTTCGCCGCCCCTCTCACGTTTGGAACGGCCGGACTTCGTGGTCCGGTGATGGCGGGACCGGCAGGAATGAATCGCTACACCGTTCGTCGCGCCACCCAGGGCGTCATTGCGTGGATGCTCGAACGCGGCGTTGATAGCGAACGAGGCGTCGTCGTTGGTCGTGACAGTCGACACGGATCCGAAGCGTTCAACAACGAAGTCGTGCGCGTCCTCCTTGGGGCCGGTGTGAAGGTGTACGAAATGCCCGGACCGCTGGCGACGCCCCTGGTCGCCTACTGCGTCAAAGCGCTGGGGGCCGAGGCGGGCATCATGATTACGGCGAGCCACAATCCGCCCCTGGATAACGGGTTCAAGCTCTACTCGAGTGACGGTTCACAGATCGTTCCCCCGAATGACGAGATCGTCGAACACTACGCGAATGATGCCACGACCCCTGCCTTGGCGGAGCGGCCGAGCTCGCACCATCGATGGATCTCAGACGACGTCTTTGCGCAGTATCAAACTCACTTCGCGGAGCGATTTGGCGTCGACGAGGACGACTTCGCGATTGTGTACACGCCCATGCACGGCGTCGGCGGCGCCACGATGATGTCGCTGTTCGCCGCGGCGGGCCACAAAACAGTAACCGTCGTCGACGAACAGTTTGAGCCGGACCCCACGTTCCCAACGCTCCCTTTCCCCAATCCCGAAGAGCCTGGTGCGCTCGACCTCGCGACGGCGACCGCCGATCGTGTGGGCGCGGACTTGGTGATTGCGAACGACCCTGACGCCGACCGACTCGGCGCGGCCGTGCGCGGTCCTTCGGGTTGGCATGTCCTGCGAGGTGACGAGATTGGTTGGCTGCTCGCGTCAACGATGCTGCCCGAAATGACGAGTGCATCTGACGTCGTGGCGACGACGATCGTCTCGTCGACACTGCTGCGCCTCATGGCCCAAGAGGCCGGCGTGCGCTTCGCGATGACGCTCACGGGATTCAAATGGTTGGCGCGAGCGGCCGGCGAAGGAACCTTGCGCCTCGCGTACGAGGAGGCCTTGGGATTCGCGGTCGACCCGTTGGTCGCTGACAAGGACGGTCTTAGCGCCGCCCTCGCACTCTCGAAGTTGGCCGTCGAACTTCGCCGTGAAGGAAGGTCGCTCCTTGATCGACTTGACGAGATCGAAGCGCACTTCGGCGTTCATTCGATCTATCAGCTTTCGCTTCGCGCGGAAGGGTCCGAAGGGTTGGTCGCAATCAAGCAAGCGGTGCAGTCGATGCGCGAAAAGCCCCCGGCCGACCTCGGGGGCATTGCGGTCAGTGAAGTATTCGATCTCGCCGATGGATTCGAGGGTCTCGGTCCGACTGACGGACTGCTCCTGCGACTCGGTGCGTCAGGCCGTGTCGTCGTTCGACCGTCGGGAACTGAACCGAAGTTAAAGGCCTACATCGAGATCACGGCACCTCCCGCCGAGGTCACGCAACTCGCGGACCAGCGTCGTACGTGCGCGAAGCAGGTGGATGCGGTGACGACGGACCTCAGAAACCTACTTCGCGTCTAGAGGGAACGGAGTGTGGCGTAGCCGGGCTTGATCACGGTGTTGATCATGGCGAGTCGTTGGTCGAATGGATAGAACGAACTCTTCGCGGCGTTGAGCGTCATCCACTCCATGTCGTTGAGTGTCCAATCAAAGACATCGGCACACGCTTCGAACTCGCTGCTCATTGAGATTCCACTCATCAGTCGATTGTCCGTGTTGAGCGTGACGCGGAATCGCAATTTGCGAAGGAGTTCTATGGGATGCGATGCAATGGACGCCGCGGCGCCAGTATGCACATTTGATGTCGGGCAGACCTCCAGGGGAATGCGTCGGTCGCGCACGAAATTGGCGAGTCGCCCGAGGTGGTACTCGCCGTCCTTCTCAATGATGTCGTCGGCAATACGCACCCCGTGCCCGAGTCGTTCCGCATTACAGAACTGCACGGCCTCCCATATCGATGGCAGACCGAAGGCCTCCCCGGCGTGGATCGTCATATGGAAGTCTTCACGTTGTACGAGGTGGAATGCACGTAGGTGATGCGTTGGGGGGAATCCGTCTTCGGGCCCGGCGATGTCGAAACCGCAGACACCGCGTTCACGGAACTCGACGGCTAACCCCGCAATTGTCTCACTCAGGTTCGCTTGACGCATTGCCGAAAGAATCGCTCGCACCACAATCGTGCGGCCCTCCTTTCTCGCGTCGCTAATGCCGCGATCGAACCCTTCGAGGACGGCCTCGACGACTTCGTGCAACGTGAGGCCACCCGCGATATGCAGCTCGGGAGCGAAACGCACCTCCGCGTAGACGACGCCATCGCGGGCAAGATCGAGCGCTGCTTCATTGGCGACGCGCTCTAAATGATCTTTTGTCTGCATGACGGCAGTCGTGTGTGCGAAGCCTTCGAGGTAGCGAACGAGGTCGCTACCAGGGGTATCGGCAATGAACCACTGTCGCAGTTCCTCTGGGTCATCCGTGGGAAGTCCCGTGTAGTGCGACTCCCTCGCCAGTTCCAATACTGTCAACGGTCGCAACCCACCGTCCAGGTGATCGTGCAGGAGAACTTTCGGTGCCCGTTCAATGAGGTCACGCGTTAGTGGGGCTACAGCCATGTTGAAAGGCTAGTCAACAGGGTTGTGCGTTAGTTGGTGATTCGCTCCATCAGCAACGGCTTTGCGTTCACCGGCCGTTCACCTACGACGACCGCATTCGCAATTGCGTCGCCGCCCGCTTGAAGATGCGCTGCATCGTCGGCGTGAAGTTCGAAGAGCGGCTGCCCCTTCGTGATGGCCTCGCCTTCACGCACTAGACACACAACACCGGCAGCGGCACTCACGGGATCTTCCTTCCGCGCTCGTCCCGCGCCCAATCGCCACGAGGCGACGCCCACACTCAACGCGTCGATCGACTCCACGATGCCGTCGGCGGACGAGATCACTTCTTCACGAAAGGTCGCCGTCGGCAGTTGCGCATCGGGGTCGCCGCCCTGGGCTTGAATCATCTGTCGATAGACCTCGTAGGCCGAGCCATCGTCGAGTTTCGATGCCGGATCTACGTGAATGTCAACCAGTTGGAGCATGATGCGGGCCAGTTCAACCGTAAGTTCGCGTACGTCACTTGGTCCATTGCCCTTCAGTACGTCGACCGCTTCGGTCACCTCAAGCGCGTTGCCGACCGCGCGTCCGAGCGGCGCGTCCATTGACGTAAGTTGCGCGACGGTCGCGACACCGTGGCTCGCGCCGAGCGCAACCATGGTGGTCGCGAGTTCGCGTGCACGTTCGACCGTCTTGATGAACGCGCCGCGACCGACCTTGACGTCTAGTACGAGTGCGTGCGTGCCCTCGGCAATCTTCTTCGACATGATGGACGACGAGATGAGCGGGATTGACTCTACGGTCCCGGTGACGTCGCGCAGTGAGTACAGCTTGCGATCGACGGGCGCAAGCCCTTGGCCGGCTGCGCAGATGACGGCACCAATCGTGTCGAGTTGGTGACGGACCTCGTCATTGGAGAGGAACGCTCGCCATCCCGGGATTGACTCGAGTTTGTCGAGCGTGCCACCGGTGTGTCCGAGTCCGCGACCGGATAGCTGCGGTACCGCTGCTCCACACGACGCCACCAAAGGAGCGAGAACCAACGAGATCTTGTCGCCGACACCGCCCGTCGAGTGCTTGTCAACCGTAGGGCGCGACAGACCACTGAGGTCCAGTCGTTCGCCGGACTCGATCATCCGGTCGGTCCAGCAGTTGAGCTCGTCGACGGACAGCCCATTGAAATAGATCGCCATGAGCAGTGACGACATCTGCTCTTCGGCGACTTCACCACGCACGTAGGCGTCGAGTATCCACGCAATCGCGCCGTCACTCAGTACGTCGCCGTCGCGTTTTGTGGTGATGACGTCAACCGCTGAAAAGAAGCTCACTACGATCTCCGCAGCCCTACGTCCTCTGGGCCGAAAGCGTTCGGCAGAAGATCACCGAGTCGCGTGGGCGTGACGCCGTCGCCCGCGTCGATTTCAAGGTCATTGCCCCCGTGCTCAAAGAGCACTTGACGGCAACGTCCGCACGGCGCAATGGGCTCACCGTCGCCGGCCACGATCGACACGGCAGCAATCCGACCTCCGCCTTGTCGAATGAGGTCACTCACCAGCGAGCACTCCGCACAGAGGGTGAGACCGTAACTCGCGTTCTCGACGTTCGCGCCCTCGATAATCCGACCGTCGGTCGTGACGGCGCATGCGCCGACCGTGACGTGTGAATATGGTGCGTAGGACGTTGAAGTTGCGTGTTGGGCTCGTTCGCGCAGTTCGTTCCAAGGAATCGCAATCGAAGAACTCACCCTCAAACAGTACACTTCGCTTTGCGTGAATAACTTTCGAATCTCGCCTCTCACCATCAATGATGAAGTGTCCAGTGCACTGTTGGAGGGGCGCAGCGTGGTCGCGCTCGAGACCACGATCGTCGTGCAAGGTTTGCCATCGCCCACGAATCTTGAGGTCGCCGCGCAGTGTGAAGCGGCGGTGCGCACCGGTGGCGCGGTCCCCGCGACGATCGGTGTCCTCGAAGGTCGAATCGTCGTTGGTCTCACGTCGGCGGAGTTGGCCCAACTCGCCGAAAGTGAACGCCACGCCGCGAAACTCTCTGCTCGTGACCTAGGACTCTCGCTCGCGCTGAAGCGAGACGGTGCGACGACGGTCGCCGGCACCATTGCGATCGCCAGCCGGGTTGGCATTGACGTGATGGCAACCGGCGGACTCGGGGGAGTGCATCGTGATGCCCGCGAGAGTTACGACGAGTCGGCGGACCTCACATCGCTGTCACGTAATCAGGTGTTGGTTGTCGCGTCGGGCGTCAAGTCGATTCTCGATGTCGGCGCGACCCTCGAGCGACTCGATACCTTAGGCGTGCCGGTCGCGGGTTACCAAACAAACAGATTCCCCGGGTTCTATCAGCGCGACAGCGGGTTCGCCCTTGATTGGTCTCTGGCCGATGAGGTCGAAGCGGCCGCCGCGTTCCTGATCCACTCGGAACTGTCGACCACCGGCTTCCTCGTGGCCAATCCCGTTTCCCAAGAACATGAACTTTCCAGTGACCAGCATGACGGGGCTCTCGCCAGTGCGCTCGAGCGAGCCAAGTCGCTGGGCGTGACCGGCAAAGAGGTGACGCCAGTCCTGCTCGCCGAATTCGCTCGCTACACCGAGGGTCAGAGCGTCGTCGTCAATCGTCACCTGGTTGTGGCGAACGCTGGACTGGCCGGACGAATAGCGACGGCTGTTGCCAGGAATCGGACGTGACCCCGCGGCGCATCCTCGTCATTGGCGACGTGATGCTCGATGTGGTGGTCAAACCAATGACCGCAGTGGCCCCGACGAGCGACACACCGGCGCGGGTGCGACTCAGCCGCGGAGGAAGCGCCGCGAACATGTCGGTTGCGCTGGCGCTGACCGGGCATCACGTGACGTTTCTTGGCGCGAGTGGTGACGATGTGGCGGCGCAACTCTTCGAGGAGTCGCTGCGCGACGCTGGTGTTCGCGCCGCGCTCGAGCGCGTTGATGCGCCGACCGGCGTTGTCGTCGCCTTGGTGGGCGATGACGGGCAGCGCGCCATGTTGACGGACCGCGGCGCGAATCCAATGCTCACGATGGATCACGTCCTCACGCAACTCGAGCGGCCGTTCGATCACCTCCACGTCTCGGGCTATACCTTCCTTGATCCGACGACGCGACACGTGGGGACGGCGGCCTTGGCGAGAGCCGCCGCGCTGAGGCGCCCAACGTCGGTGGACGTCTGTTCGGCGGGACCCCTGATCTCGGTGACGCCGGACGTCTTCCGGGACGCCATCAAAGGAACGTCGACGCTTTTCGCGAATGAAGAGGAAGCGCTGATCCTGAGTGGCGCGAGTGACGTCGTGTCCGCAATGGACGTCTTGGCCAAGGAGTACGGTGAGGTTGTGGTGACGCGTGGTGTGCACGGGGCGCGCGCGCAGATGGGTGGCAACTCATTCGAAGTTCCCTCGTTGAGTGACGTCGTGCTCGACACGACGGGAGCTGGCGACGCGGCGACGGGCGCGTACCTCGCTTTGCGGCTCGGTGGTTCGTCGGTGATGGATTCGCTCTACGGCGCAATGCGCGCCGCATCCGGAGTCGTACGGGGACTCGGTTCTCGCGGACAATCGCGAACGTAGGACTTCCATCAGTCGCGGGCAAGCAGCGCTCGAAGTTCAGCCGGTCCAAGAGGTTCTTGGGCTCGGACTGTGCCGGAGCCACGGTTAGGACGTCGCCCCGCCTCGGACGCCAGAGTCCACGGAAGACACGATTTTCTGCACTGACGCACTTGGACGTTCCTTGTTATGCTCACGCTCGGACAGACATAAGGGCTTCAAGAGAACCGTCCATAATATCCAAAAGGGGAGTGCAATGAATTCAATCGGAAAGGGCCGCGTCGGGCGTATCGCTCTCTCGGCCAGTGCCGCCTGTCTACTGTTGACGGGACTTACAATCAGCGCGGCTGGCTCGGCTGGCGCGACGTCGAAGTACCAAAAGACGTTGGCCTGCGAGGTCACCGACACCGGTGGCGTCAACGACCGTTCGTTCAACGCGTCGGCCTACCTCGGCCTAAAGGAGGCCGCCAAGGTCTCGAAGTCGATCAAGACCGAAGTGCAGTCGACGCCGTCGAACGGCACCGAGTCGACCTACCAAAATGAGATCGGCTCGTTCGTTTCGCAGAAGTGCAACATCATCATCACCGTCGGCTTCTTGATGTCCGACGCGACGTGGAACGCTGCGCAGCAGAACCCGAAGGATCACTTCGCGCAGGTCGACAACGGCAACCAGAGCCCCGGTAAGGACGGCGTTGCGGTGAAGCCGTACACGGGTACCGCCAAGAACATTCTGGGCCTCACGTACGAAACCCAGCAGGACGCATTCCTCGGTGGTTACGAAGCGGCGGCGTACGCTGCGGCGCATAACGCTGCGGCACCGAAGGTCGCGACCTACGGCGGCGAGCAGTTCAGCTCCGTGACCTATTACATGGACGGCTTTTACGACGGCGTCCAGTACTACAACACGAAGATGAAGCCGAAGGTTCCGGTTGCGGTGCTCGGTTGGAACGAGAAGACGCAGAAGGGAACCTTCATTAATTCCTTCACCGACCAGAACACGGCAGCAACCGACACGACGGCCTTTTTGGGCCAAGGCGCGACGACCATCTTCCCAGTCGCCGGTGCTGACGGCCAAGGCACGACGGCCGCTGTGACCACGTGGAACAAGGCTCACACGCTCAAGGCGAACGTGGAGTGGGTTGACACGGACGGCTGCACCAACGACCCGTCCGATTGCAACTTGTTCCTCAACTCGATCACCAAGGGCGTGACGGCATCGGTGAAGGCTGCTGTCATTGACCAGGCCACGGGTAAGTTCGCCGGTGGCGACTACATCGGCACGCTGAAGAACGGCGGCGCCGCGTTCGTTCAGGACCACGGCACGGCCGGTAAGTCCAACAGCGCGGCAACACTTGCGGCAATCGTGACACTTACCAAGGGAATTGAGAACGGCTCCATCAAGATTGCAGTCGGCGGCAAATAGTCCCGACGTAGTAATGCCTAGAAACGGGGGTCGAGTCTTTGGACTCGGCCCCCGCTGTCTTTTGATTCCCGGTTAGGTTTGAGATTCATGAAGCTGGAACTTCGCGCGGTCACCAAGCACTTCGGCTCGCTCGCGGCGAATAAGAATGTCAATCTCCTCGTCGAGCCGGGTCAGATTCATTGTCTGCTTGGCGAGAACGGCGCGGGCAAGTCCACCCTGATGAACGTGCTCTACGGCATGATCACACCGGACAGTGGCCAACTACTTATCAATGACGAGGTTGTGTCCATTCGCGACCCTAAGGACGCCGTAACCCACAAAATTGGCATGGTGCATCAGCACTTCATGCTTATCCCGGTCTTCACCGTCGCCGAAAACATCATCCTCGGTAGCGAGCCCGTCAAGCCCTGGCCGTTCATTGATCATCAGAGCGCCACCGAACGCATCGTCTCGCTCGCCAAGGAATACAACTTCGACCTTGATCCATCCGCCACGATCGAGAACCTCCCCATCGGCACCCAGCAGCGCGTCGAAATCCTAAAGGCTCTTAGCCACGACGCGGAGGTCCTCATTCTCGACGAACCGACGGCCGTCCTGACCCCGCAAGAGGCCGAAGCGCTCATGATCGTGATGCGCACATTGAAGGCTCAGGGCAAGTCCATCATCTTCATCACACACAAGTTGAAAGAGGTCCTCGAAATCGCCGACGTCATCACCGTGATGCGACTGGGCGAAGTCGTGGGCACGACGACTCCCGACGAGACCAACGAAGCTGCGCTCGCCACGATGATGGTTGGACGCAACGTCAACCTCGTCGTGCAAAAACCCCCCGCCCACCCGGGCGACGCGACGCTTGAGGTCACGGACCTCTTTGTGCAAGACGATCGGGGACTGACCGCGGTGAAGGGCGTTTCCTTCGAGGTCCGAGCTGGCGAGATTCTTGCTTTTGCGGGTGTCCAGGGAAATGGACAGACCGAATTGGTCGAAGCCCTCACCGGACTGCGACGAGTGACGGCGGGCTCGGTGATCTTGAACGGGTCCGAGTTGGTTGGCCGATCCGTGCGTGACGTGCTCAACGCCGGCGTAGGCCACGTGCCCGAGGACCGACAACGACACGGTCTTGTGCTGTCTATGTCGATCGCTGACAATCTGGTCCTCGACCAACTGAACAGTTCTCAGTACAAGTCGTGGTCGGGCCGCAAACTGAAAGCGATCGAGGAAAACGGTACGCGCCGCATCGCCGAGTACGACATTCGTGCCCAGAACGAAGCCGAGCCGCTCAGCTCGCTCTCTGGCGGCAACCAGCAAAAGGTCGTCATGGCGCGCGAGTTGTCTCGCGAACTCAAGGTCCTGATCTGCGCCCAACCCACTCGTGGGCTCGACGTGGGCTCAATCGAGTTCATGCACCGCCAGATTGTCGCGATTCGAGACGAGGGCGTTGCCGTGGTGATTATTTCTAGTGAACTCGACGAAGTCATCGCCCTCGGCGACCGCGTGGCGGTCCTCTACGACGGAAAGATTCAGGACATCGTGCCACCGACGACGAGCCGCGCAGACTTGGGCCTCCTGATGGCCGGTTCGCGACCAACGGCGAACGCGGGGGCGACTTCATGACGACTGACGTCGTAACTCAGGAGCCGCGATCGAGCCGGATACTCCAGATCGCCGTGCGCGTACGGCGCGCGAACATGGCGCTCGTACTGCTGCTCGCCCTCTTCGTCGGGTTGACGGTCGGGGCGTTCATGATCATCGTGACCACGCCGTCGCTCGTGCACTCCTGGTCCACGTTCTTCTCACACCCGGGCGCGACAATTTCAGAAAATTTCAATACCGTTTGGTTCGCATACGAGCAGATCTTCCAGGGATCACTGTTCGACTTCCACGCGATGCGAATTCTGATCGATCACCCCGACAAGGCCAACTTGGCAACCGCTTTGGGACCAATCTCACTCACCCTCCAAGACGCGACGCCACTTATTGTCGCGGGTCTCGGGCTCGCCATAGGCTTTCGCAGCAACCTCTTCGATATCGGCGGTCAGGGTCAAGTAATTGCGGGCGGACTCATCGCCGGCCTCATCGGCTTCAGTTGGCACTTCACTCCGGTTCTGCAGGTCTCCCTTGAATTAGTGGCGGCCCTGATTGCGGGCGCTCTGCTCGCGTCCCTCGCGGGAGTTCTCAAGGCCTACACCGGCGCCCACGAAGTGATCGTCACCATGATGAGCAACTACATCATGGTGCTCTTACTGGGGTACCTGTTGATCACGAATCTCTTCGCTCGGCCCGGCCTGAAGGACGGCGCCGGCAAAGCGGTGACGCCGACCGGGCAACTGCCCTACTTCTTCTCGCATCTAAGCCCCGGACTACTGGTCAATGTGGGATTTCTGATTGCGTTCGCGATGGTGTTCGTCGTCCAGTGGTTTTTCAACCGCTCCAAAACCGGCTTTGAGTTACTGATGGTGGGTCAAAACGGCGAAGCCGCGAGAACCGCCGGTATCAACGCGAAGCGAACGACGATTATCACCCTTTGTCTCGCCGGAGCGCTCTGTGGTCTCGCTGGCATGTTGGAACTAACTGGCGTAGACCACTTCCTCTCTCCAAACTTCGGCGGTTCCTACGGTTTTGATGCGATCACTGTTGCCTTACTCGGACGCAACCGGCCGTGGGGTGTCTTTTTCGGCGCGATCTTTTTCGGCGCAATGTACGCCGGCGGTGAAGCAATGCAGGCGTTCACACCGACCAACATCCAGTACTCCCTCGCTCAGGTCATTCAGGCGGTCGTTGTCTTTTGCGTCGCGACGCCCGCGCTTATCGTCGAGATCTTCCGTCTCACTGACAACGGGCGCTTCCGCTCGACGGGCTCCGCGGGAGGTTGGACAAAATGAGCATCGCCCCTGAGATAGTCACGCCTGAGATTGTCACACTTGAGAACCTCCGTCAGATCACTCGCGAGCGCGCACTCGGCTACGGCATCACGCTCATTTTGATCGGTGTGCTCGAAGTCCTCTGGTTTGGCGGCGCACGTTCGGCGCTCAAGACCACGATTGAGTTTGGTTACAACAGCTCATCGGCGATGCCGTCGATTGCCAGTGCACTGAGGATCATTCCTCTGTTTCTGGGGCTACTTCTCCTCGCCCCCGTGGCCTCTCACTCCGCGCGACGGTTTATCCCCGAGCGGTTCAAGTTCACCAAGGGCGTTCGTAACTGCTTCATCATTGTTGGCGGCTACCTCGTGATCTGGCCGATCGCGCTGTGGTTTGGCGTTAACAGCGGTGGGGCACTGCGGACGTTAACGATTCCGGTCTCCACGTCGGGCTATGTCGTCGGCATCCTCACGATGGTCGCGGGCGGCCTCCTCGCATGGCGACGATTCGACCGCGGCGCTTCGCCCCTCCTGTACGTCGGATTAATAGTCTTCATGCTCGGATTCCTCGTGTGGGTAGCGCGCGGATCCAACGTGTCGGGCCTCCACCTTCAGTTGACCGGGATTCTCGCCGCGGCCGTCGCGGCGGCCACGTTCCTCATCTTCGGTTCGCTTTCGGGAACATTGTGCGAGCGATCCGGCGTCGTCAATATCGCCATCGAAGGTCAGTTCATGACGGGGGCCATTTCATCGGTCATGGTCGTGAGCGCCCTGAACGGCACTGGAATCTCGAAGTTGCTCGGGGTGCTCGTGGCCGGTATTCTCGGGGCTCTCATCGGCTGGGTCCTGGCGGTCATGTCGCTTCGCTATCAGGCGAACCAGATCATCGTCGGCATCGTGATCGTCGCCTTTTGCACTGCCGTGACGCAGTTCATCATGTTCCAAGTCCTCACCACTCACCAGAATCTCAACGGGGCCTACGCACTGCCCGTCTGGGCCGTGCCGTTCTTCTCCCATATCCCGATCATTGGTCCAATCCTCTTCGACCAGAACATCCTGGTGTACGTGGCGATCCTCGGGGTCGTCATCGTCAACATTGCGCTCTTTCGAACTCGATGGGGACTGCGGGTGCGCTCGGTCGGGGAAAAGCCCATTGCGTCAGAGACCGTGGGTGTCAGCGTCGCGCGGATGCGCTACGGCGCCGTCATCCTTGGGGGCTTCGTCGCGGGACTCGGGGGCGCCGCGTTCACAATCGGTCCGGGTACAAACTTCACCTTCGGCATGACGAACGGTTACGGCTACATCGCGCTCGCCATCATGATTTTCGGTCGCTGGCGCCCCTACGGGGCCCTCATGGCGTCACTTCTCTTCGGCTTCGCCATCGCGCTCAGTGCGAACCTCAACATCTACCTGAGCCAGTTGGTCATCCCCCAACAGTTCATCAGCATGCTGCCCTACATCATCACGATCGCCGCGGTGGCGGGACTCGTTGGTCGGATACGCCCGCCGGCGGCAGACGGCGTGCCCTTCAGTCGCGAGTAGTCACAACTTGGAATGGCAGCGAGTCCACGTCACGGCAGGGTTCTCCGCCCCACTTTCCCGGTGAGACTTCAATCGAGTTAGAAACCTACGCTGGTTCAATGGGCATGGCCGGTGCCACTACAGACGCGGGCGAGTTAGCCGACGCGACTGGTCGGCCCGTGTTGCGGGGTAACGCGAGTGACACGAAGAACGCGACGACGGTCACGCCGGCGGAGATTTGGAACACACGGTCGTACCCCGACGTGTAGGCCGACGCCAGGGAGGTCGAGACTCGATCGTGATTGGTCACGTCGGTTGCCACTGTGGCGAGAATGGCGAGGGCCAGAGAGCCGCCGACCTGTCGCGCGGTATTGAGGATGCCCGACGCGAGTCCGGCGTTGGCGCGGTCAACTCCCGCCGTCGCGGCCGTGGCGAGCGGCGCGAAGAGTAGACCCATCGCGAACGCGCAGATGAATGAGGGGACCAGGATGTGACCGGCGTAGGAGTCGGCCGGTTTGATGAGTGAGATCCACAAGAAGCCCAAGGTTGCCAGTGCCGCCCCGATCTGTAGCAACGGTCGCACCCCGGTCCTCGACAGGAGCCGCGACGAGATTTGTGCGCCGAGGATGATGGCAACGGCCATGGGGAAGAAGGCGAAGCCGGCCTTCACGGGACCGTAACCGAGAACCCCTTGGAAGTAATACGTCAAGAAGTACCACATGGCGAAGAACGACCCCCCGATGAGGAACATCATCAGATTGGCCGTTGTGAGCGATCGGGACTTGAAGATCGAGAATGGAACGAGCGGGTGCGATGCCACCTTGGCTTCCCAGACGACGAATGCCGCGAGGAGCCCAAGGCCCAAGAAGAGCCAATCGAGCGTTGTCGATGAAGTCCAGCTGTGAGTTGTCGTGTTCACGACGCCGTAGATCACTGCAGCGAGTCCGCCGGTCACGAGCACAGCGCCAGTGACGTCGAGTTTGACGGTCGCGTCGCGGTTGCGCAGTTCGCGCAGGTACATCGACGCAGCGATTGCCGCGATGATGCCAAAGGGGATGTTAATGAAAAAGACCCAGCGCCACGAGGCGTAGCCCGTCAGAATTCCACCAAGGAGACCACCCACGGCACCGCCGGCGCCAGCCACTGCGCTCCACGCACCGATCGCCTTGGGCAGGCGAGGGCCGTGGAACGTGGTCACGATGATGGTGAGTGTCGCGGGCGAAAGGATCGCGCCGCCGAGGCCCTGCACCGCGCGAATAGCCACCATCTGCCCACCGGATTCGGCAAAGCCCGCCCCGATGCTGGCGAGCGTGAAGATCGCAATGCCGAGCAGATAGACACGTCGTCGTCCGAAGATGTCCGCGGCGCGACCACCGAGCAGCAGGAACCCGGCGAAGGTCAACACATACGCGTTGACGACCCATTGCGCACTCGAAAGTGTGAAGTGAAGATCGTGACTCATCCGCGGTAGCGCGACGTTGACGATCGAGACGTCGAGAACGACCATGAATTGGGCGATGCACGCGATCGACAGGATCACCCAGTCCGGGGCGTGTCGGTTCACTGTGGTCGCTTCGGAAAGCTCCGTCTCGTCAGACATAGGGCGAGTGTAAACGTCTCGGTCAAATCCTCGTGTCACCGGTCCGCGCCACGGCCCCTCGAATTTGCGCCACACTTGATGTCATGGCTGCCCAGTTCATCTTCACCATGCGCGATCTTCGTCGCTACTATCCGCCGGACCGCGAAGTGCTGAAGGGCATCAACCTCTCCTTCTATCCGGGTGCCAAAATCGGCGTTATTGGTGCCAACGGATCAGGGAAGACCTCGTTGCTCCGGATCATGGCAGGGCTCGATGATGGCTTCACCGGTGAAGCTCGTCTGACCCCGGGATTCAGCGTGGGTTACCTGAGCCAAGAGCCTCAGTTGGACCCCCGGAAGGACGTCATCGGAAATGTCGCCGACGGCATTGCCGAGCAGCGCGACCTCTTGCTTCGATTCAATGAAGTCTGCGCAGCGTTCGCCGATCCCGACGCCGACTTCGATTCACTCCTTGCCGAGCAGTCAAAGCTTCAGACAAGGATTGACGCCGCCAACGCGTGGGACCTCGAGCGCACGCTCGAAATCGCAATGGACGCGCTGCGGCTACCGCCGGCCGACGCGGACGTGAGCGTCCTCTCTGGTGGCGAGCGCCGGCGTGTGGCCCTCTGTCGACTGCTCTTGTCGAAGCCCGATCTCTTGTTGCTCGATGAGCCGACCAACCACCTCGACGCCGAATCAGTGGCGTGGTTGGAGCGCACCTTGCAGGATTACAGCGGCACCGTCGTCGCTATTACCCACGACCGATACTTCCTCGACAACGCGGCTTCGTGGATCCTCGAACTGGACCGCGGCCGCGGTATCCCGTGGGAGGGCAATTACTCATCGTGGCTCGAGCAGAAGCAGGCACGACTCGCCCAGGAAGAGAAGTCCGACAAGGTGCGCCAAGCTGCGCTGGAGCGCGAACTCGAGTGGATTCGAATGTCGCCGCGGGCGCGCCAGAGTAAGGGCAAGGCCCGTCTCACCACGTTCAATGAGTTGGTCGCCGAATCGGAATCCGTCGATCGCCGAGCCGATCGACTCGAGATCGCGATTCCTCCGGGTCCGCGACTTGGCGACATCGTCGTGAACGCGCACGACATTTCGAAGAGTTTTGACGACCGACTCCTCATTGAGGATCTGAACTTCCTCTTGCCGCCCGGCGGCATCGTAGGGGTCATCGGTGCGAACGGCGCCGGCAAGACGACACTGTTCAAGATGATGCTCGGCCAAGAGAAGCCCGACAGCGGTACGTTCGAGATCGGCAGCACCGTCACCTTTGCCTACGTTGACCAATCTCGCGACAACTTAAACGCTGACGCGACCGTCTTTGATGAGATCAGCGAGGGCCAAGAGCAGATGGTCGTTGGTAACCGTGAGATTCACGCCCGCGCGTACGTCGCGAGCTTCGGCTTCAAAGGGAGTGACCAGCAGAAGAAGGTCGGCGAGATCTCTGGCGGCGAGCGCAATCGCGTGCAACTCGCGAAGGTCTTGCGCAGTGGCGGCAACGTATTGCTTTTGGACGAACCCACGAACGATCTCGATGTCGACACGCTGCGTGCGTTGGAAGACGGTCTTCTAACGTTCCCTGGTTGCGCCGTCGTCATCAGCCACGACCNNACGACCGCTGGTTCCTCGACCGGATTGCGACCCACGTCCTTGCCTTCGAGGGTGACGCCGTGGTGCGATGGTTCGAGGGTAACTTCTCGGACTATGAGGCCGAGCGTCACAAGCGCCTCGGCACCGACGCTGACCAGCCGCACCGGATTCGCTACAAGCCAATCACTCGCTAAGAGTCGAGTTGCTCGCGACGGGGTGGGCTTGTGCAGTCGTCGTAGTGTGGGACCCGTGACTAAAGGCACCGATTACTCGACGTACTTGCGAATCAACGACCTGCTCAAGTTACAGACTCCACTTACGGACGACGCTCCGGACGAACTCCTCTTTATTGTTGTCCACCAGTCCTACGAACTCTGGTTCAAGGTCATCATTGACGAACTGAAGCGCGCGGCAACCGAGTTGCACGCCAATCTCCCGTGGCGCGCAATCTCGCACCTGCGCCGGATGGTTGGCATCGAAGACCTCCTGCTCACACATTTGCAACTGCTCGATTCGATGTCGCCCGAGGGATTCCTCGAATTTCGTGATCCCCTCGACCCGGCGTCGGGGTTCCAGTCGTTCCAGTTTCGCGCCATCGAATTTCTCAGTGGCGGCGGCAAAGAAGCCATGCTCGCCTTTGAGATCTTCGACGATGAGCAGCGCGCGTGGCTCAAAGAGATTAGCGAGTTCCCATCGCTGTGGACGGGCTTCGAGCACTCGCTCCGCACGACCATGGGGGCAGCGAACGATGACCTGCTCGACGTACTTCGCGCCCTGTACTTATCGCACGAGGACCCCGCGCCGAGCGCACTGCACGCTGTCGCCGAACTCCTCATGGACCACGACGGACGGTTGGCTGTGTGGCGTCACCAGCACATGATGATGGCCGGCCGCCAGATTGGACGCAGACCCGGCACCGGTGGCAGCGAGGGAATGGCGTACCTCGATACAACGCTCGCTCAACGTCTGTATCCCGTCTTGTGGGAAGTGAGGTCAATCCTGTGATCACTCGTGAAGCCTGTGCCGCAATGGACGCCGACGACGCAATGGCGCCGTTGCGCAGTGAGTTCACGCTGAACGAAGGAGAGATTTACCTCGATGGCAATTCGCTCGGACCGGTCAGTAATGCCGTACGTCGTCGGGTGCACGAAGTCGTTGACAATGAATGGGCCAAAGGTCAAGTGCGTAGTTGGGGCGACGCCGGTTGGATGAGCGCACCTACGCGCCTCGGTGATCGCATCGCGCCATTAATTGGCGCGCAACCCGGTGAAGTGCTCGTCGCCGACACCCTGACCTTCCTGTTAGCCAAGCTGGTGGGTGCCGCGCTCGAGCAACGACCAGAACGTCATGTGGTGCTGACCGACGCCGCGAACTTCCACTCCGATATCTACATCCTTGAGGCGATGTGTGCGCGCGCTGGGCGCCGCGTCACGCTCAAGACAATTGACCGAGATACGCTCGACGACGAACTGAACGACGAGGTGGCGTTGGTGGAACTCACCCAAGTCGACTACCGCACCGGGGAGTCACTTGATATGGCGGGCATCACCGAAAAGGTTCACGCGGCCGGTGCGCTCATGCTCTGGGACTTCGCGCACTCAACGGGAGCCGTGCCCCTTGATGTCACCAGCGCCAATGTCGACTTCGCCGCCGGATGTGGGTACAAGTACTTGAACGGTGGACCGGGTGC